>JAJXSQ010000073.1 GCA_021784495.1 Myxococcales bacterium
CACCGGTTCTCCGAGGTGCTCTGGCGCGACGCCCCGCTCCTCGCCGGGCTGGGCGCGCCGCCCGGCCCGCGCGTCGCCTGGGCGCTCGCGCCGCCCGGCACCGCCGGCCGGTGGACGCTCGACCTCGACGGCGCGACCTGGCGGCTCGACGCCGACGACGACGCGGCGGCGATCTCGCTCCACCTGCGCGCCACCGCGGAGGGCGCCCCGGTCCTCGAGGGGAAGAACGGCTACAGCCGGAAGGCGGCCGCGGCCGGCTACGCCAGCGAGTACTACTCGGAGCCGCGCCTGGCGATCGAGGGGACCCTGGGCCTCGCCGGGGCGACGGTCGCGGTCCGGGGCCGGGGCTGGATGGACCGCGAGGTCGGGTCGTCGCAGCTCGCGCCGTCGCAGGTCGGCTGGGACTGGTTCGCGCTCCGGCTCGACGACGGCCGGAGCCTCATGCTCTACCTCCTCCGCCGCGCCGACGGCGCCGTCGACTGGAGCTCCGGGGAGCTCGTCGCCCGGGACGGGACCGCCTCCCCGCTCGCGGCCGGGGAGTTCGAGGTCCGACCGACCGGTCGGTGGAGGAGCCCGGAGACCGGGGCGACCTACCCGTCCGGCTGGCGGGTCGAGGTCCCCGGGGCGCGGCTGTCGCTCGAGGTCCGGCCGGAGCTCGCGGCGGCCGAGGATCGGTCCCGGCTCGTGCCGGGGCTCTTCTACTGGGAGGGGCCGGTCGAGGTGCGCGCGGGCGGCGCGCGCGCCGGGGAGGGGTACGTGGAGCTGACCGGGTACGGGCCCGGGAGCCGGCCGCCGCTCTGACGGGGGCGGGCCACCCGCGCCGCCGCGGTGGTACAATCTCCCGGCGCGGCGCGCGCGTCCGGCGCGCGGACCGCGAAACCCCGGGGGTGCGATGGGCACGGCGTTCGATCTCGACCAGGCGATCGTCGACATGGTCTCGCGGGGCGCGGTGAAGATCCCGCCCTACCCGGCGGTCGCCTTCCAGATCGAGAAGCTGATCCGGGGCGGGAACTACGGGCTGGACGACCTGGCCCGGCTGGTGGCGTCGGATCAGGTGCTCTCCGCGGACGTGCTCCGGGTCTCCAACTCGGTCGTGTACTCGCGCGGCAGCCCGATCAACTCGGTGAAGGCGGCGGTCGGGAGGATCGGCGCCAAGGACGTCGCGCGCCTGGCGCTCGCCTTCGGGCTCGGCTCCCACGCCCACGCCGCCGGGCGGCTCGCGAGCCTGCGGCGTCGGGTCTGGCTCGACGCGCTGGCGAGCGCGATGCTCTGCCAGTCGCTCGCCGCCGGGCGGGGGCTCGCGCCCGACGACGCCTTCGCGGCCGGCCTCCTCCACGACTTCGGGAAGGTGGTCGCGCTCGCCTGCATCGAGGAGATCCTCGAGCGGCGGGAGGACGTCCCGGCGCGGACCGCCGAGGCGTGGACCGAGACCGTCGATCGCTACCACGTCGAGCTCGGGGTGGTGATGGCCGCGCGGTGGGACCTCCCGGCGAAGCTCTCCGACGTCATCTCGCTCCACCACGCCGAGTCGGCGGCCGCCGCGGCGGACCGGGAGCTCGTCGACCTGGTGCTGGCCGTGGACGAGGTGGTGCCGCTGCTCGACGCGCGGACCCACGTGGAGCCGGAGGAGCTGGGCGCGGCCGCGTTCCTGCGCGCGGACGAGGCCAGGCGCGTCGCCCAGGCGCTCACCGGGCTCCCGGCCTTCGTCGCCTCGTTCGAGACCCCCGAGGCCTTCCGGCCGACCGCCGGCTCGGCCCTGGTGGAGGCTCCCCCGCCGCCCCGGCACCGGAGCGGTCCGCCCGAGCCGCCCTCCTGGGGGGTGGTGCTCACCACCGGCGGGGCCTCGCGGGAGTACCGGGTGCTGGCCGTGGCCTCCACCCACTTCATGGTCCGGGGGGCGGCGCCGCTCCCGGAGAACCTGCTCCTCCAGATGAAGGCGCTCAGCAGCCCGCCGCTCGAGGGGTTCGCCTCGGTGAAGCTCTCCTGGCCGGAGGCGGGAGGCTACACCCTCCTCGTCCAGCCCTACGCGCTCTCGGGCGACGCGCTCGCCCGGTGGAAGGCGATCGTGGCCGAGTCGGCGGCGGAGGGCGCGGGGTGACCGCGCCCGCCGCCTGGGGCGCCGAGGTCGATCTGGACCGCGCGATCGGCGAGCTGGCGCGGCGCGGCGACGTGGAGATCCCCCCGTATCCGGCCGTCGCGCTCCGGATCGAGCGGCTCGTCGCCGGGGGCGACTTCGGGCTCGACGAGCTCGGCCGGATCGTCCAGGCCGACCAGGCCCTCGCCGCGGACGTGCTCCGCTGCGCCAACTCCGCCGCCTACGCCCGGGGGGAGCCGGTGGCGTCGCTCCCCCAGGCGGTGGCGCGGATCGGCGCCGGGGAGCTGTCGCGGATCGCCCTCGCCTCGGCGCTGGGCGGCCGGGCGCTGGCGCGGGGGCCGCTGGCGTCGCTCCGGCGACGGGCCTGGCACGAGGCGATCGCGGCGGCGGTGCTGGCCCGCGACCTGGCCCGGAGCCGCGGGCTCCCCGCCGAGGACGCCTTCGCCTGCGGGCTCCTCCACGACTTCGGGCGGGTGCTCGCCGTCGAGTGCCTCGAGCGGCTCGCCAGCGGCGCCCGGACCGCGCGGCCGATGCCGGCCCGCTTCTGGGAGGCGGTGGTGGATCGCCAGCACCTCGCGCTCGGCGCGCTCATCGGCGAGCGCTGGGAGCTGCCGGCGGTGCTGGTCGAGGCGATCACCCGCCACCACGAGGAGGCGCCGGCCGGCGCCCGGGCGCCCGGGCTCCTCCGGATCCTGGCGCTGGTGGACCGGCTCGTCCACCTCCTCGAGGATCGGAGCGCCGTCTCGCTCGCCGACGTGATGGCCGTGCAGTCGCTCCCCGACGCCGAGGCGGCGGCGGTCCTGCGCGCGGTCGAGGCGGTCCCCGAGCTGGTCCTGGCGTTCGAGCGCGTGGCCCCGGCGGGGGATCGATCCCTCGTCGCGCCGCCGGCGCGGCCCGCGGCGCGCGCGCCCGGCGAGCCGCTCCGACTCCGGGTGGGCGACGCGTCCTACGACGTCACCGGCTTCGCGCGGGATCAGCTGATCGCGCGGGGGAGCGCCCCGCTCCTGGAGGGCGCGCTCCTCGAGGTCGAGCTCTCCGGGCCGGCACCGACCCGCTTCCACGCCCGGGTCCTGGTCTCCTGGGAGGACGCCCGGGGGCGCTGGGGGGTGGTCCTCATGCCCTTCGCGCTCGGCGGCGCGGCGCTCCTCCGCTGGCACGGGCTCGCGGGGGTGGCGGAGGGGTAGGGCCGGCCCCGCACCGGCGGGCTGCGCGCGCGGCGCGCGCCGGCTAGGAGAGGATCATGGGGGATCCCCGCTCCGCGGCCGTCCGGGCCGGCGTCTCGGCGATCCTCGCCGGCTTCGACCGGTACCTCGCGCGGCGCTCGGACGTCACCCGGCGGGCGGCCGACCGCTTCCGCAGGCGCGACTGGGCCGGCACCCAGGCCGACGCCCGGGAGCGGCTCGACCTGCGGGACCAGGCGATGCTCGAGACCGTGGGCGGCGTCCGCGCCGAGCTCGGCGGCGCGGCGCGCGAGCGGGCGATCTGGGCGCGGATGAAGGAGCGCTTCGCCGCCGAGGTGGCGCCGCGCTCCGAGGGCGAGATCGCCACCACCTTCTTCAGCTCGGTCACCCGGCGGGTCTTCGAGACGACCGGGATCGACCCGGACATCGAGTTCCTCTCCCCCGGCCTCCCGCGGACCGAGGCCGGCGGCGAGCCCGTCCACCTCCGGTTCCCCCGGCGGCTCACCTCCGCGGCGCTCCTCGGCGACGTCCTCGCCGCCTTCCCGCTCGGGGTGCCCTGGGCCGATCTCGACGCCGAGCTGGCGCTGGCGGGCGCGGAGCTCGATCACCACCTCCGGCTCCTCGACGACCGCCAGCCGGTCGACGCGGCGGAGGTGATCCGGGCGGTCTTCTTCCGGGGGAAGGGGGCCTACCTCGTGGGCCGGCTCCGGCGCGGGGCGCGCCTCACGCCGCTGGTCCTCTCGCTGGTCCACGAGGCCGACGGGCTCCACCTCGACGCCGCGCTCTTCACCCACGAGGAGGCGTCGATCGTCTTCAGCTTCACCCGGGCCTACTTCCACGTCGACGTCGATCGCCCCGGCGACCTGGTCGCGTTCCTGGCCACCCTGCTCCCGCACAAGCGGACCAGCGAGCTCTACGCCGCCATCGGGTTCGAGAAGCACGCCAAGACGGAGCTCTACCGGGAGGTGGTGCGCCACCTCGCCGAGACCGGCGAGCGGTTCGTCCCGGCCCGCGGCGACCGGGGGCTGGTGATGAGCGTCTTCACCCTGCCGTCGCTCGACGTGATCTTCAAGGTCATCAAGGACCGCTTCCCGCCGCCCAAGCAGACCACCCGGCGCGAGATCATGGCCAAGTACCGGCACGTGTTCCACCACGACCGGGCCGGGCGGCTGGTCGACGCCGCCGAGTTCGAGCGGCTCGCCTTCCCCGTCGATCGGTTCTCGGAGCCGGTGCTGGCGGAGCTCTCCGCCCTCTGCGGCGAGACCGTCCGGGCGCGGGGAGACCGGCTCGAGCTGGCGCACGCCTACCTGGAGCGCCGCGTCACCCCGCTCAACCTCCTCGTCCGGGAGGTCGACGAGTGGACCGCGCGCCTGGCGGTCCTCGACTTCGGCCAGGCGCTCCGGGACCTGGCGGCCACCAACACCTTCCCCGGCGACATGCTCCTCAAGAACTTCGGCGTCACCCGGCAGGGCCGGGTGATCTTCTACGACTACGACGAGCTGGCCCTGCTCACCGACTGCCAGTTCCGCGACCTGCCGGCGGCCCGCGACGACGGCGAGGAGACGAGCGGCGAGCCCTGGTTCTACGTCGGGGATCGGGACATCTTCCCGGCGGAGTTCCTCCCCTTCCTCGGGCTGCAGGGGCGGCTGCGCGAGGTCTTCCTCGCCGCCCACGGGGACCTCCTCGGCGCCCGGTCCTGGCGCGAGTACCAGGAGCGGATCCGCGCCGGCGAGATCATGGACATCTACCCCTACCCGGAGGCGCAGCGGCTGCGCCACGCGCGGTAGACTCCGGGGACCATGACCGATCCGCTCGCCGGCGCGCCGACCCCCCACCCGCTCGCCGGCACGCCCGCGCCCAGGGACCGGCTCGTCGACGTCGGGGAGCTGCTCCGCCGCTACGCGTCCGACGCCCCCGATCCGGCCGCCCCGGCGGAGCGGGTCGCGTTCGGCACCTCGGGCCACCGCGGCAGCGCCCTCCGCCGCAGCTTCAACGAGCCGCACATCCTGGCGATCGCCCAGGCGATCGCCGAGCACCGGGCGGCGCGGGGGGTGGACGGTCCGCTCTTCGTCGGGCGCGACACCCACGCGCTCTCAACGCCGGCCGAGCTGACCGCGCTCGAGGTGCTCGCCGCGAACGGCGTGCAGGTGATCCGGTCCGCGGGCGGCGCGCCGGTGCCGACCCCGGTGATCTCCCACGCCATCCTCGGCCACAACCGCGGGCGCCGGGCCGGGTTCGCCGACGGGATCGTCGTCACCCCGTCACACAACCCCCCGGAGGACGGCGGGATCAAGTACGACCCGCCGACCGGCGGGCCGGCCGACGCCGAGGTCACCGGCTGGATCGAGCGGCGCGCCAACGAGCTGCTCGCCGGCGGGAACCGCGGGGTGCGGCGGCTCCCCTCGGCCCGCGCGCTGGCCGCCCCCACCACCTCCGAGCGCGATCTCGCGACCCCTTACGTCCGGGACCTGGGCGCGGCCATCGATCTCGACGCCGTCCGGGGCGCGACGCTGCGGCTCGGCGTCGATCCGCTCGGGGGGGCGAGCGCCGGGTACTGGGAGGTGATCGCGCGCGAGCTCGGGATCGAGGTCGCGGTGACCAACCCGGCCATCGATCCGACCTTCGGCTTCATGCCGCTCGATCACGACGGCCGGATCCGGATGGACTGCTCCTCCCCCTGGGCGATGGCGAACCTGGTGAAGCTCAAGGACCGCTTCGACCTCGCCTTCGGGAACGATCCGGACGCGGATCGGCACGGGATCGTCACCCCCTCGGCCGGCCTCATGAACCCGAACCACTTCCTCGCGGTGGCGATCGACCACCTCTTCCGGAGCCGGCCGGGCTGGCCGGCGGGCGCGGCGGTCGGCAAGACCCTCGTCTCGTCGGCGCTCATCGACCGGGTCGCGGCGCGCCTCGGCCGGCGGCTTCACGAGGTGCCGGTCGGCTTCAAGTGGTTCGTCCCCGGGCTCCTCGACGGGTCGATCGGGTTCGGCGGCGAGGAGAGCGCCGGGGCCTCCTTCCTGCGGCGGGACGGGACGGTCTGGACGACCGACAAGGACGGGATCCTCCTCGACCTGCTCGCCGCCGAGATCCGCGCCCGGACCGGCCGCGATCTCGGCGAGCGGTACCTCGAGCTGACCGCCGCGCTCGGCGCGCCCGCCTACGCCCGGATCGACGCCCCCGCCACCCCCGCGGAGAAGGCGGCGCTCGGCCGGCTGTCGCCGTCGGCGGTCCGGGCCGGGTCGCTGGCCGGCGAGCCGATCACCGCCGTCCTCACCCGCGCCCCCGGGAACGGGGCGCCGATCGGCGGGCTCAAGGTGGTCACCGCCAGCGGATGGTTCGCCGCGCGCCCCTCGGGGACGGAGGACATCTCCAAGATTTACGCCGAGAGCTTCCGCGGCGAGGCCCACCTCGCGCGGATCCTCGACGAGGCGCGGGCCATCGTGGCGGCGGCCGCCCGCGAGGGCTGACCGCGGCGGGGGCGGGTGGGCGCCGCGCGGAGGCGGGCGATGCGGGTGCTGGTGGCGGGGTGCGGCTGGCTCGGGGCCGCGATCGGGCGGGCGCTGGTGGCGCGCGGCGACCGGGTGGTCGGCGTCCGCCGGGACCCGGCGTCCGCCGGGGCGCTCGCCCGGCTCGGCATCGAGCCGCTGGTCCTCGATCTCGCCGCGCCGGGGGCGGTGGCGAGGATCCCGGCGGCCGACGCGGTGATCGCCTGCCAGGCCGCGGGCCGCGAGGGCGTCGAGGCCTACCGCGCCGCGTACCTCCTCGCCACCGGCGCGCTCCTCGAGGCGGCGGCCCGGGACGGCGCCGGGGCCTTCGTCTACACCGGCTCCACCGGGGTCTTCGGCCAGCGCGACGGCTCGGAGGTGCGCGAGGAGACCCCCCTCGCCCCGGCGGGACCGGCCGCCGACGTGCTGGCCGAGGCCGAGGCGCTGGTGCGGACGGCGCCGGAGAGGTGCGGGGTGCCGGCCCGCGTCGTCCGGCTCTCCGGACTCTATGGCCCGGGGCGCGCCGGGACGATCGAGCGGGTCCGCAGCGGCGCGCTGGCGCTCGGCCCGGGGGACGGCGCCTTCATGAACTTCTGCCACCTCGAGGACGCGGTCGCCTTCGCGCTCGGCGCGCTCGCCCGCGGCGCGCCCGGGGCGGTCTACCACGGGACCGACGCGTCCCCGCCGCGCCGCCGCGAGGTCGTCGCCTGGATCGCGGCGCGGCTCGGGATCGAGCCGCCCCGGAGCGCGGGGCCGGGCGACCGCGCCGGGCCGGACCGGCGGGTGAGCTCGGTCGCGACCCGGGCGGCGCTCGGGATCGCGCTCCGCTTCCCGACCTTCCGGGAGGGGTTCGAGCCGCTCCTCCCGCGCTGAGCGCCGGTCAGGGTCCGGCCGCGTCGGCGAGCGCCCGGCCGATCCTCGCCGCCGCCGCCGCGAGCGCGTCCGGGGCCAGCGCGTCCTCGGGCCGCCCCTCGAAGCAGCCGCGGCCGCGGAGCCGCTGCGGCGTCTCGGCGAAGCGGGGCACCAGGTGGAGGTGGAAGTGGGGGAGCGCGTCTCCGATGGCGAAGGCGTAGACGTGCTCGGCGCCGAGGACGGCGCGCTGGGCGCGCATCACCTCCCGCGCCAGGGTCCCGAGGGCGGCCGCCTCCTCCGGCGCGAGATCGTAGAGGGCGCGGCGGTGGTGCGCCGCGGTCAGGACGAGCCAGCCGGCGATGGGGCAGGGGGCGTCGAGGACGTGCAGGGCGAAGCCGCGCGGGCGCCACAGGATCCCGCCGGGGACCCGGCGGCTGCCTCGCAGGAGCTCACAGGCGCTGCACCCGGCCACGTCCATCGTCCCCCCCCTTCGCGGCGTTCGCGTGGATGATATAATAATCAATATCTTCAGTGGCCTGGCCCGTATCGCCCGAACGGGGTATTCATTCCGCGGGTCTGCAACGGCACCTTTGAACATCCGCTCCGCCATGTCCGAGTCCGCCGGTCGTCCGGGAGCCAACGTGACCTTCCAGCCCAACCCGTCGCCGCTCTCCCAGCTCATCCGGTCCGAGACGATCGTCCCCGGTCTCCGGAACCTCTATTGCTACAACTACGACGGCTGCCTCGACGTCGCGGTCAAGGCCGACTGGGATAGCTGGTCCTGCGAGCACTGCTCGCTCTTCGAGGTGTCCGAGGAGCCGCGGGAGCACGCCGACGACTTCGCCCACGATCGCCGCGGCGCCTGAGCGGGCGCGCCGCGGAGGGAGCGCCCGCGATGTGGCCAGGACTCCTCTGCGCGGCCGCCCTCGCCGCCGCGGTCGCCGCGCCGGCGGCGCCGGAGCCGGCGCCGACCCC
>JAJXSQ010000074.1 GCA_021784495.1 Myxococcales bacterium
CCCGATCGCGCCGCGCGCCGCGCCCGCGTCCGCGGCCGAGGGGACCGCGCTCGCCGAGGCGCTCCTCGCCCGCCACGACCTGCGCTCCGGCGAGGCGGCCGCGCGCGCCTACGACCACGAGGTGAAGGGGCTCACCGCGGTGAAGCCGTGGATCGGGGTCCACCGCGACGTCCCGGCCGACGCCGCCGTCCTCATGGTGGCGCACGACGCGGGGCCGGCCGGCTACGCGCTCGCCGAGGGGGTCTTCCCCTCCTACTCCGATCACGACGCCTGGGCGATGGCGCAGGCCGGCGTCGATCTCGCCGTCCGCCGGGTGATCGCCGCCGGCGCCCGGCCCGACCGGATCGCCGCGCTCGACAACTACTGCTGGCCCGACCCGCTCCCCGGGCCGGGGAACCCGGACGCCGCGCGGAAGGCGGCCCAGCTGGTGCGGGCCTCGCGGGGGCTCGCGGAGATCTGCCTCGCCTACGGGGTGCCGCTGGTCAGCGGCAAGGACTCGATGAAGAACGACGCGGTGATCGGCGGCCGGCGCATCTCCATCCCACCGACCCTCCTCGCCTCGGTGATCGCGCTGGTGCCCGACGTCCGCCGCGCGCTGACGCTCGAGGCCGCCTCCATCGGCGAGGTGCTCCTCCTCGTCGGCGACACCCGGCAGGAGCTGGGCGGCACCGAGTGGGCCGCCGCGCGCGGCGAGGCGGGCGGCGAGGTCCCGCGCTGCCGGCCGGCGCTCCTCTGGCCGCGCTACGAGGCGGTCGCCCGGGCGATCCGCGACGAGGTGGTGGTGGCCGCCCACGCCGTCGGCCGCGGCGGCCTCCTCCACGCGCTCTTCCTCCTCGCGCGCGCCAGCGGGATGGGGCTCGGCGTCAACCTCTCCGGCGCGCCGCTCGAAGGCGCGGTCGACTGGGAGGGGCTCCTCCTCGGCGAGAGCACCGGCCGCTTCCTCCTCGCCTGCCGGCCCGAGAAGATGGACCGGCTCCGGCGGCAGCTCCACGGCGTCCCCCACGCCGTCGTCGGCGCCTTCGACGCGACCGGCCGGCTCCGGATCTCCCTCGGCGAGGCGCGCCTCGTCGACGCGCCGGTCGAGGCGCTGGCCCGCGCCTGGAAGGGCGGCGCGGCGGAGGCGCGGCCATGACCGCCGTCCGCGTGCTCATCCCGGTCGGCCTCGGGCTCAACTGCGAGGACGAGACGGCGGCGGCCTTCCGGATGGTCGGCGCCGAGGTCGACCTCGTCCACCTCACCGACCTCTTCGCCCACCGCCACCCGCGCCGGCTGGCCGACTACCAGGTGCTCGCCCTGGTCGGCGGCTTCTCCTACGGCGACCACGTCGCCGGCGGGCTGGTCCTCGCGACCCGGCTCCGCGCCCACCTGCGGCAGGACCTCTCCGACCTCCTCGCCGGCGGCGGCCGGGTGCTCGGGATCTGCAACGGCTTCCAGACCCTCACCCGGCTCGGGCTCCTGCCCGGCCCGGGCGCGGGGCCCGCCGACTTCGTCCCCCGGGCGGCGCTCACCGACAACGACCGCCTCGGCTACCGCGACGCCTGGGTGCGGGTCGGGGTCGATCGGCGGTGCACCTCGCCCTGGACGCGCGGCGTCTCCACGCTGGAGCTCCCCTCGCGCCACGGCGAGGGCAAGTTCGTGCTCGAGTCCGCCGAGGCCCTCGACCGGCTGGAGCACCGCGGCCAGGTGGCGTTCCGCTACCTCGACGCCGCCGGGAAGCCGACCGAGGCCTGGCCGGAGAACCCGAGCGGCTCTCCGCGCGGGGTCGCCGGGGTCACCGACGCCTCCGGCCAGATCCTGGGGCTCATGCCCCACCCGGACGCCTTCCTCTACCCCTGGCACCACCCCGACTTCGCCCGCCGCCGGCGGCAGCTCGAGGGGCAGGAGCCGGGCGGGCTGGCGCTCTTCCGGGCCGGGATCACCGCCCCGTAGCGGCGGGGGCGGCGGCCGCTACACCGGCTCGAGCCAGCCGTGGGCGTCCGGCGCGGCGCCCACCTGGATGGCGGCCAGCCGCGACCGCAGCCGCTCGCCGAGGCCACCCCCGGGGGCGGCCGGGATCGCGACCGACCCGCCCTCCCAGGAGAGCTGGCCGATGGGGGCGACGAGCGACGCGGTCCCGGTCCCCCAGGCCTCCTGGAGCGTCCCGTCGGCGGCGGTCGCCTGGAGCTCGCCGACGGTGATCCGCCGCTCCTCGACCGCGACCCCCTCGTCGCGGCAGAGCTGGAGGATCGAGTCGCGGGTGACGCCGGCGAGGATCGTCCCGGCCTCGAGCGACGGGGTGACCACCGTCCCCCCGATGCGGGCGAAGAAGTTCATCGTGCCGATCTCCTCGATCGCCTCGTGGCGGGCGGCGTCGAGCCAGAGCACCTGGTCGTAGCCGCGGACCTTCGCCTCCTCGGCGGCGAAGAGGCTGGCGACGTAGTTGGCCGCCGCCTTGGCGGCCCCGAGCCCGCCGGGCGCCGCCCGCGACCGGCTCACCTCGGCCCAGATCCGGAGCGCGCGGGGCGGGCCGGCGAAGTAGGCGCCGACGGGGGAGACGATCACCACCAGGGCGTACTGCTTCGCGGGCCGGACGCCGAGGAAGGGCTCGGTCGCGACCATGAAGGGGCGGACGTAGAGCGAGGTCCCCGGTCCGCCCGGGAGCCAGGCGGCGTCGGTGCGCAGCAGGGTCCGCACGCCCGAGAGCAGGAGCGGCTCGCCGACCTCGGGCATGCAGAGCCGGCGCGCCGAGGCGTCCAGCCGCGCGGCGTGGGCCCGCGGCCGGAACAGGCGCATGGTGCCGTCGGCGGCGCGGAAGGCCTTCATCCCCTCGAAGAGGAGCTGGCCGTAGTGGAGCGCCGACGCGGCCGGATCGAGCTCCAGCGGCCCGTAGGGGACGACCCGGGCGTCGTGCCAGCCCTTCCCCTCGTCCCAGTCGACGCGGAAGAGGTGGTCGGTGAAGTGCTTGCCGAAGCCGAGGGCGTCGTCCGCGGGGCGGTGGCGGGGGCTGGTGGTCCGGGTGATCGAGATGTTCACGGGCGCCTCCGGGGGTGGGCGGCCGCGACGCCGGGCGCGGCCAGGGATCGGTGCCCCGTCATATCACGCGCCGGAACGCCTCCGGGGGGCGAGATGTGCCGTCCGGGCGCGCGCCGGGGCCGCGGCGCGCCCGGCGCCACGCGGGGTATAGTCCCGGCCATGGGCCTCACCGTCGAGACCGGCGCCACGGTCGCCTTCGACCGCTTCTGGCGCTGGCTGAAGCGCCACCCCCACTGCATCCTCCGGGCGGGCACGCCCGACGCCTACCTCTACGACCAGGACGACCTGCACTGGCACATCGACGAGGACGACGACCGGACGCCGACCGTGCAGCTGATGCGCGGCAAGGCGCTCATCGCCGAGCTGGTCCTCGAGCCGCGCGACGTCCTCTTCGTCCAGGCGACCCCGGACCCCGACGGCGAGGAGGGCCAGCACCTCTTCGAGGTGATCGGCGGCGGGGACGACGCGGTGGCCGTCTACCACTTCGTCATGGCCCACGGCCTCGACGACGCCGGGAGCGGCCACTCGAAGCAGCTGAAGCAGTGAAGCCCCGGGCGGACCCGGGGCTCCGGACCGACCGCGAGGCGCCCGGACGGCCCGGGGCGCCGGAGCGCCGCCGGGCCGCCCCGCGCGTCACGGGGTGATGCCGTGCACCACCCCGACCGGCAGGAGCCCCCCCTGCCCGTGGCAGAGGACGCACTGCTCGCCCATGGGGTTGGTGTTCGACTGCGCGTGGAGGAGCGCAGCGCCGGTGTCGTGGCAGCCGAGGCAGGCGGCCTGGACCGGCGGCGTCCGCGGCTCGCCGGCGACCGGCGCCGGCCCCGCCGGGTGGAGGAGCGTGCCGGCCTCGTTGGCCACCGTCGGCAGGGCGCCGGGCGCGAGCGACTCGATGGCCCAGGTGGAGCCCTGGTGGCAGAGCGTGCAGTCGGCGAGGTTGCCGGGGAAGCGGACGTCGTCGAAGAAGTTCACCGCATCCTGGCCGCCGGGGTAGCCGTAGACGGCGAGCGGCCGGTTCAGATCGATCTCGGCGCTGCCGGTCCGCCCGCCGGTGTGGATCCGGTGCACGAGCACCTTGAAGTGGACGCTCCGCTCGTCGATCCCGTCGACGGTCTCGTCGAGCGCGGTGTCGCCGCCGGCGGCCTTCGGGCGCGCCGACCAGTCGGTGGTGTCCGGCGCGTGGCACATGACGCAGTAGGCCGTCTGGTGGCGCAGCCCGCCGTGGGCGGAGAGCCGCTGGTGGCAGGCGTCGCACGAGGCGTCGCTCACCACCTGCCGCCGGGCCACCGGGCTCCCGCCCGGCGAGGTGCCCGCCGCGACGTCGACGTAGGTCACCGGGTTGTCCGCCGCCTCGGTGATCACCTCGCCGGTGTAGGGCCAGAAGAAGGTGTCGGAGGGCGCGTCGTAGAACGGCGTGGTGGCGGCGCGGCGCGCCTCGAGCCCGACCGCCCAGGTGCCGCTGGCGCCGGAGGGCAGCGCCGCGGTGAAGGTGTAGCTGAACTGGCCGGCGGCGTTGGCGGTGAGCGTGAGCGGGACCGCCTCGGTGATCGGCGCCGCCGGGCCGGCGAGGTTGTCGGTCTGGTAGTCGGGCGAGGTCGGCCCGGAGATGGTCAGGGCGACCCGTCCGAGCGCGCGCGGGATCGGGCTCACGGCGCCGGTCGAGGGGTCACCGCCGTCGGTCGCCGGGGTGGGGCTCCCGAGCGGCGTCGGCGTGCCGTTCCGGTCCGCCAGGGTGAAGACGACCGTCGGGTGCTGCCCCGCCTTCATGTCCTGGACGGAGACGATGGCGGCGACCAGGCCGTCGGTGTAGGGGCTCGCCGTCTGCGCGACGTGGAGGGTGGTGATGTCGGCGTCGACCCCGGCGCCGATGTGGCAGCTCGCGCACATCGTGTCGTCGCCCTGCTGGTAGCCCGGGTGGGCGAAGTGGGCGGAGTCGGTGATCAGCGCCGGATCCTGGAACCAGGCGTCGGCGTGACAGCCGGCGCAGGTCCGCCGGGAGATGTCGTTGAAGTGCTCCGGCTCCTGCGGCGCGCCCCCGTGGCAGGCGTCGCAGTTGCGGAGGTCCTGCGGGAACCGGACGCCGGTGGCGACGGTCCGCGGCTGGAGGTCGTGGTCGATCCGCTGGAGCGACTGGCCGAAGACGTGCTCGGCGCCGTCGGGGCCGACGATCGAGTACTTCTGCCCGGGGAGCGGCACGTTCCGCTGGGAGTTGAAGGGGAGCGAGAGGTTCGCGCGGGTCGCCCCGGGCACGGTCGGGGGGGCGACGTAGAGGGTCGGCAGCTCCCGACCCCGGTGGATCCGGTGGACGAGCCGGCCCAGGTCGAGGGGGTTCGGGTTGGTCGCCGGGGTGGCTCCCCCCATGGCCGCCGGGTCGACGGTGCTCGGGTCGGCGTTCTGGTAGGTGTGGCAGGTGAGGCAGAGGGCGACCCCGGTCCGGGCGCCGTCGTGGCCCTGCAGCAGGCCGTGGCACCGGTCGCAGTTGGCGTCGAGGACGAGCTGCCGCTGCTGGACCGGGCTGCCGTCGCGGGTGAAGTCGAGGGTCGAGGAGGTCTGGGCCGTCCCGACCGCGCCGTCGAGCCAGACGCCGACGCGCAGCGTCTCGCCGACGGGGACGGTGGGCGGCACCGTCGCCAGGAAGGTGTAGGTGAACTTCCCGCCGCCGAGGTCCTTCACCGCCCCGGCGGTCTCCGCGCCCGGCTGCCGGGTGTTCGTCAGCACGTTCGCCCCCGGTGTCCCGGGGCCGTCGATGGGGAGGCTCGGCAGCGCCCCGCCGGTGAGGACGAAGCTCTGCCAGGCCGGCACGCCGCTCACCGGATCGGTCGAGAGGCCGGCCAGGGTGAAGGAGGGCACCAGGCTGGTGGCCACGGCCGCGCTCGCCGGCTGCCCGCCCTCGGCGACGGTGTAGCTCACCACGATCTGGTTCGTGGCGCTGACCGAGGCGCCGGTGATGGTCACCGCGCCCTCCGCCTGCGCCCCGGCGGGCGGAGACCCGACCGACCGGGACTGCCCACACGCCGACCCCACGACCGCCAGGGCCAGCCCGGCGACGACCTCGCTCCACCTTCCACGACGCGGCATCCGCTCCTCCTCCTCGGAGACCCGGATCGGGTCTCGGCGGGCCCCCTCTCCACGCCGCGTGCCACCGCGCCCGGCCCCGGGACCCCAGTCGTTCCGGGGCGGTGGCGCGCGGCCGGGCCGGCGCACCGGCCGGCGCTCCGCGGGGCGACATGACAGGCCGTCATGCTGTCAGGCGTCGATGGCGGATGGCGCCGCACACCGGCACCGCCCGGGCGCGGGATGGAACGCGCCCCCCCCCGCCTGCTAGGCTGCGCCGGCGGCCGGGGGCAGGTGACCGGGGGCGCCGCGAGCGGGTGATGTTCCAGCGGACTCGGCGAGCGATCCGGCGTTTCGGCCTTCGGTGGCACCTCGGCGTCCTCGCCGGGGTGGCGACTGGCGTGGTGATCGTCGGCAGCGCCTACCTCACCGTCCGCTACTTCTCCGACCGGCTCCTCGACCTGGCGCGGGAGGCGAGCGTCCAGGACAGCGAGGAGCTGCGCGGGGTCCTCGAGACGCAGATGGCCTCGGGCGACCGGACGGCGATCCGGCGGCTGGTCGCCGACATCGGTCACTCCCCCGGCGTCGCCTGGGTCGGGGTGCTCGACGGCGAAGGCCGGATCCGCATCTCCAGCGACCCGGCGTCGGAGCGGAGCCGGTTCCCGGGCTCCTCGCTGGAGATGGCCCGGCTCCGCAGCGTCCCGTCCGACGGCCGGGCCCCCTCCGAGACGCTGCTGCGCGAGGGCTGCTCGGTGCTGCGCACCCTCACCCCGCTGCACAACCGCTCGGCCTGCGCCAGCTGCCACGACCCGGCGCAGCCGCTCCTCGGCGCGCTGATCGTCGATCGCTCGCTGGCGCCGCTCACCGAGATCACCGCCTCGAGCGGCGCCCACCTCATCCTCGGCGGGGGCGCGGTGCTGGTGGTGCTCCTCGGCACCCTCGGCCTGGCGCTCGAGCGGACCGTCCTCGGACCGCTCGGCCGGCTCCGCGAGGCGACGGCGCGGCTCGGCCGCGGCGACTTCGGGGCGCGCGCGCGCGATCCCGGCCCCGGCGAGCTCGGCGAGCTGGCCGGCGACTTCGACGCCATGGCGGCGCGGCTCGAGGCGGCGGTCCTGAGCTGCGCGGCCGAGCGCCAGCAGCTCGGCGAGCTGGTGGAGGGGATCTCCGACGGCGTCGTCCTGCTCGACCGCGAGCTCCGGGTGGTGAAGGTCAACCGCGCCTTCCGCGCGCGCCTCGGCGCCGACGCGCCCCTGCCGCCGGGGCTCCCCTACGCGACCCTCGCCGAGCTGGCCGGCGTCGACGCGCCGGACGGCCCGCTCCCGGCGGTGCGGGCGCTCGCCAGCGGCCGGCTGGAGAAGGCGGTGCTCCGGGTGACGGCCGGCGCCGGCGAGCGCGTGGAGGAGATCTACGCGCAGCCGCTGGCCGACGCCGCCGGGGCCACGGCGGCGGTGATCGAGGTCTGGCGCGACATCTCCGAGCGCACCGCGCTCCAGGCCGGGCTCGAGGACGCGGAGCGGCTGGCGGCCATCGGCCTGCTCGCCTCGAGCGTGGCGCACGAGGTCGGGAACCCGCTCGCCTCGATCGTCACCGCCGTGGACGGGCTGCTCCTCCGGCTCGGCGACCCGCGCAGCGCCGCCGACCAGGAGCTGCGCGAGTACCTGGAGATCATCCGCCGCCAGGCCTTCCGCTGCCGGGCGGTCACCGAGCGGCTCCTCGGCTTCGCGCGGGTGCCGGGCGCGGGCGCGGGCCCCGCCGACGCCGCCGCGGCCGTCCGGGAGGTGCTGACCCTCGTCGCCGCGCAGGCCCGGAGCCAGCGCGTCGAGCTGCGCCTCGCCCTCGAGGGGGAGCCGCGGGCGGCGGTCGCCGAGCACCACCTCCAGCAGATCGTCCTCAACCTGGTCCTGAACGCCCTGCGGGCCATGCCCTCCGGCGGCACGCTCACCGCCGGCGCGCGCGTCGAGGGGGACGGGGTGGTGGTCCGGATCTCCGACACCGGGCCGGGCATCCCGCCGGAGCGGCTCGCCCTGCTCTTCCAGCCCTTCCGCCGCCAGCGCGCCGACGGCGGCGGCACCGGGCTCGGGCTCTTCATCAGCCACGCGATGGCCGCCCGCTGGGGCGCCACCATCGCGGTCGAGAGCCCTCCGGGCCAGGGCGCGACCTTCACCGTCCGGTTCCACCAGGCGGGCGCGCACCCGGCGCCGGCCCTGCCGGTGAGCGACGCCGGCCGCGCCATCGCCGGAGCCGTCTGATGCACGTGCTGCTCATCGAGGACGACGAGACGCTCGCCTCGCTCCTCGGGCGGGAGCTGGCCCGGGCCGGGCACCGGGTCACGGCGGCGGCCACCGCCGCCGAGGGGCTCGCCCGCGCCGCGGCGGAGGAGCCGGAGGCGGTCCTCCTCGACCTGTCGCTGCCCGACCTGCCGGGGGTGGAGGTGCTGCGGCGGCTGCGGCAGGAGCGCCCCGCGGCGCCGGTGATCGTCCTCACCGCGCACGGGACGGTGG
>JAJXSQ010000075.1 GCA_021784495.1 Myxococcales bacterium
GATCGCCGGCGGGAGGGCGTCGAGGCGAGGCAGCCGCGCGCCGGCGAGCGGGTCCGCGGCCGGCCGGCGCGCGAGCCAGGGCGGCAGGTGGCGCTGCAGCTGGCGCCGGAAGAGGGCGGCGGTCGGGAACTCCCGCCCCGAGAGCCGGAAGGGGAGGACGGTCGCGGCGTCGACCGCCTCGACGCGGACGTCGATCTCCGCGGCGGCGGCGGCGAGCACCCCGGGGAGGAAGGAGGCGGGGAAGTCGTCGGTGACCACCGCGCAGGCCTCGCCGGCGAGCGCCGCCACCAGCCCCCGCCCCTCCCCGGGCGCGCGCTCGACCCAGGGGAGGTAGTGGACGGGCCGCCCGGCGAGCCGGCGAGCGTTCTCCGCCATCCCCTCGAGCAGGAAGGCGTGGAGCCGGGCGGAGGCGTGGGGATACCCGAGGCGCAGCGGCTCGAGGACGAGGAGCGGCCGACCGAGCTCGGCCGAGAGGTCGACGGCCCGCTCCAGCGCGTGGTTCCAGCGGACCCGCCGGCTCGCGACCATCCAGTAGAGCACCCACCGGCGCTCGGGCCGGACGGGCGCGCCGTTCACGTCGCGCAGGCGCTCGAGCGGGACCGGCATCGGTCAGGCGTGGTTCCGGAGCATGAGCTCCTTCGGATCCGGATCGAGGTAGGTCTGGGCGGCGAGCCAGGCGACGCCGTGGCGCCGGACGAGCGAGCGCAGGAGGGTGAGCGGGACGACGAGCGGCACGTGGCCGCGCCCGTAGTCCCGGATCACCTCCTCCAGCTCCCGCCGGTCCTCCGGCGCGGCGCGCTTGAAGTGGCCGGCGGCGTGCTGGAGGACGTTCAGGTGGCGCCCGCGGGTGGCGGGGAGGGCGAGCGCCTGCAGGAGGAGCGCGCCGTACTCCGCCGCCACCTCGGCGAAGGGCCGCCCCTTCGCCGCGCCGACGATCCGGCCGAGGCGGCGGTAGGCGGCGGGGGCGTGGGCCAGGACCGCCAGCTTGTGGCGGGCGTGGAACTCGACCAGCTCCCCGCGGCCCATGCCCTCCGCGAGCGCCGCCTTCCAGCGCGCGTAGGCGAAGATCCGCTCCACGAAGCTCTCCCGGAGGAGCGGGTCGCGGAGGCGCCCCTCCTCCTCGACCGGCAGGAGCGGCAGCCGCTCCCGCAGCACCCGCACGAAGCTCCCGACGCCGTCCCGGCGCGGCGCCCCCCCGCGCTCGCCGTGGACCCGGACCCGCTCCATCCCGCAGGACGGCGAGTCCTTCTTGGTGATCCAGCCGGAGAGGTCGAGCGCCTCGAGCTCGGCCACCCGGCGGGCGGCGAAGGCGGTGAGCGCCTCGGTCCAGTCGATCCCGCTCCGCAGGGCGAGCACCCGGGGGGCGGCGCTCTCCCCGACGAGCCGGATCGGCTCGCGGGGCACGGGCATCCCGGCCTCGACCTCGGGGCAGACCGGCACCCACTCGACGAAGTCGGAGAGGACGTCGGCGCAGAAGGCGTCGCGACGGTGCGCGCCGTCGTGGCGGACCTTCCGCCCGAGGAGGCAGGCGGAGACGCCGAGCCGGGGTCGCGGGGGCCGGGCCATCTGGCAAACCTACGCCCTCGCGCCGGGCCGCGCACCCAGGGCGGCCGCCGGACGGCCGGTCCCAGGCGCCCCGCCGACCCACCGCCGCGCAAACTTTTCGACTCCCGAATCGGGCGCCCGCTCGCGATTCATGGCGCAGCGCAGCAAAAGATTTCATTCCGTCGAATTGCGCTCGCGCTTGCAAAGTGCGCGCAGGAAGTGCGAGGCTTTCTCCACCGCGGCCATCGGTTCGCACGAGGCCAACGGTCCCCGTATTCAGGTCGTCGGTTGCTTTGCTTGGCCCTCGCGCGTCGCGGCGTCCGTTCCCGGCGTCGGCGCGCCCGTCTTGGATCGTTGAACCTGGAGATGCGATGAACGTCCTCGTCCTCAACTGCGGCAGCTCTTCCGCGAAGTTCGCCGTGATCGACGCCTCCACCGGCGCCGAGGCGATCACCGGGATCGCGCAGCGGCTCGGCACGGCCCACGCCACGCTCGACTGGAAGCACGACGGCAAGAAGCACAGCCGCGATCTCCACCACGCCGACCACGCCGTGGCGCTCCGCGAGATGGTCGAGCTCCTGCGCGACGCGCGGCTGGTCGAGGGGCTCGCCGGGGTCGGCCACCGGGTCGTCCACGGCGGCGCGAAGTTCTCCGGCTCCATGCCCATCACCGAGGAGGTGGAGGCGAAGATCCGCGAGTGCATCCCGCTCGGCCCCCTCCACAACCCGCCGAACCTCGAGGGGATCACCATCTCCCGCGAGCTCTTCCCGCACCTCCCGCAGGTGGCGGTCTTCGACACCGCCTTCCACCAGACCATGCCGTCGCGGGCCTACCTGTACGCGGTCCCCTACGAGTGGTTCGAGAAGCACGAGGTCCGGCGCTACGGGTTCCACGGGACGAGCCACCGGTACGTCTCCGGGGTGGCGGTGGAGCGGCTCCACCTCGATCCGGCCAACCACGCGCTCGTCACCTGCCACCTCGGGAACGGCTGCTCGCTCGCCGCGGTCGAGAACGGCCGGAGCATGGACACCACCATGGGGCTCACCCCCCTCGACGGCGTGGTGATGGGGACCCGGAGCGGCTCGATCGACCCCTCGATCGTCTCGCACATGAAGAAGGCGCTCCACCGGAGCGCCGAGGACGTCATGGACGCGCTCAACCGGAAGTCGGGGCTGCTCGGCATCTCCGGCCTGAGCAACGACATGCGCACCCTGCAGGAGGCGGCCGACGCCGGCCACGAGCGCGCCGCGCTGGCGATCGACAAGTTCTGCCACTCGGTGGCCAAGGCGGCCGCCGGGATGGTGGTGTCGCTCGGCCGCCTCGACGCCCTCGTCTTCACCGGCGGCATCGGCGAGAACGCCGTCCAGGTGCGCGGCCGGATCGTCGAGCTCCTCGGCTTCCTCGGCCTCCGGCTCGACCCCGCGGCCAACGCCGTGCACGGCCGCGGCCAGGACGGGCGCATCACCCTCCCCGGCGGCCCGCAGGCGATCGTGACCCCGACGAACGAGGAGCTGATGATCGCCATCGACACCGCCGCCATCATCGCCGGCGGCGCCCGCTCCGCCGCCTGACCCCTCCCCCGAGGTCCCACCACATGGCCCACACCCTCCTCGTCGCCCCCGCGGGGCGCCAGGTCGGCGTCACCACCATCTGCCTCGGGCTCGTCCGCGCCCTGGACCGCGAGGGGGCCCGCGTCGCCTTCGTGAAGCCCATCGCCGCGCGCGGCGAGGACCGGTCCGGCGCGCTCATGCGCCTCGGCGCCGCGCTCGCTCCGCCCGAGCCGATCGACCGGCCCACGGTCGAGGCGCTCCTCGCCGCCGGCGACGACCAGACGCTCATGGAGCGGGTGGTCGCGCTCTGCCACCAGGCCGCGGCCAGCGCCGACATCCTGGTCGTGGAGGGGCTCGCGCCCGAGCCGGGGATGATCTACAGCACCCGGGTCAACGCGCTCATCCTCAAGGCGCTCGACGCCGAACTGGTGCTCGTCGCCTCCCCGCGCAACGAGCGCCCGGCCGAGGTGGCCCACGCCATCGCCATCGCGGCGCACGGCTACGGCAGCCTGGCGGAGGGGCGCACGGTGAGCTGCGTCCTCAACCGGGTGCCCGCCTTCCCCGCCCCGGGCCAGAACGGGGAGCTCCGCACCCACTGGGCGGATGCGGCCGTCGAGGAGGAGGAGCTGGCGTCGGAGCGGCTGCAGGCCTTCCGGACGGCGCTCGAGGCGGAGCGCCTCCGCCCGGTGGCCATCGTGCCGTCCCGCGGAGAGCTGGCCGCCCCCCGGGTCAAGGACCTCGCCGCCGCCCTGGGCGCGCGGATCCTCCGGGCCGGCGACGCCGACCGGCGGCGCATCCGCCACGTCGCCCTCTGCGCGATGACCGTCCCCAACGCGATGCGCGCCTTCCGGCCCGGGGCGCTCGTCATCACCCCCGGGGACCGGAGCGACATCCTCCTCGCCGCGTCGCTCGCGGTCCTCTCCGGCACCCCCCTGGCCGGCATCCTGCTCACCGGCGGGCTCGCCCCGGACGCGCAGGTGCTCGGCCTCTGCGAGGAGGCCTTCCGGCGCGGGCTCCCCCTCCTGGCGGTCGACGCGGACAGCTACCCCGCGGCGTCGGCCGTCGCCGGGACGAACCTCCAGATCCCGACCGACGACGCCGAGCGGGTCGACCGCACGATGACCGCGGTCGCCGACCGCTTCGACGCCACCTGGACCCGGTCGCTCCTCCAGCCGCGCCGGGTCCCGCGCCTCTCGCCGCCCGCCTTCCGCCACCGGCTCATCGAGACCGCGCGCGCCGGCAACCGGCGGATCGTCCTGCCGGAGGGGACCGAGCCGCGGACCATCGCGGCCGCGGCGATCGCGCAGTCGCGCGGGATCGCGCGCTGCGTCCTGCTCGGCCCGCCGGACGAGGTGGCCGAGGTGGCGCGCCGCCAGGGGGTGGTGCTCCCGCCGTCGATCGAGATCGTCGATCCCGCCGCGGCGGCCCCCCGCTACGTCGAGCCGCTCGTCGAGCGGCGCCGGGCGAAGGGGATGACGCCGGTGCAGGCGGGGAGCGAGCTCGGCGACACCATCATGCTCGGCACGATGATGCTGGCGCTCGGCGAGGTCGACGGCCTGGTCTCCGGCGCCGTCCACACCACCGCCCACACCATCCGGCCGGCGCTCCAGATCGTGAAGACCGTGCCCGGCTGCGACCTGGTCTCCAGCGTCTTCTTCATGTGCCTCCCGGAGCAGGTGCTGGTCTTCGGCGACTGCGCCGTCAACCCGAACCCGACCGCCGAGCAGCTGGCCGACATCGCCATCCAGAGCGCCGACTCCTCCCGCGCCTTCGGCATCGAGCCGCGGGTGGCGATGCTCTCCTACTCGACCGGGACGAGCGGCGCGGGCCAGGAGGTGGAGAAGGTCGCCGCCGCCACGGCGCTCGCCCGCGCGCGCCGGCCGGACCTGCTGATCGACGGCCCGCTCCAGTACGACGCGGCGATCATGCCGGACGTCGCCCGGCAGAAGGCGCCGAAGTCGCAGGTCGCCGGCCAGGCGACGGTCTTCATCTTCCCCGACCTGAACACCGGCAACGTGACCTACAAGGCGGTCCAGCGGAGCGCCAACGTCGTGAGCATGGGGCCCATGCTCCAGGGGATGGCGAAGCCGGTGAACGATCTCAGCCGCGGCTGCCTGGTGGAGGACATCGTCTTCACCATCGCGCTCACCGCCATCCAGGCGGGCCAGGCGGCGGCGCGCGCGCAGGCCTGACGGGGCCCCGGCGCGCGGGGTCCGGCGCGCGGAGTTGCCCCGGGGGACCGGCCGCCCCACAATGACAGCGGTGGGGCCGCCTCGGCCGACCGGTCGGCGGGGCGGCGCCGATCCCGGCAGCTGGCGGAGGCCGCGCCGCCCACCGCGCGCGGGAGCTCGATGATCCGTCCGCTCGTCGCGACCGCGCTCGCGCTGCCGCTCCTCCTCCTCGCCGCGAGGCCGGCGGCCCGACCGACCCCGGGCGACGCCGCCGCCGGGGCCCCGGCCGCCGCGCCGCCGGCCCCGGCCGGCGACGCGATCCTGCTCACGATCTTCCTGCGCCACGACCAGTCGCGCACGCTCCCCGAGCTCGACGCGCAGCTCCAGCGGAACGGCTGGTTCCGGAGCTTCCCGCCGCCCGGCGTCGAGGTGGTGAGCTGGTACGTCCTGATGGGGATCGGCCAGGTGGTCACCCTCCGCGTCCCCCCGGCGAGGCTCCGGGACGTGAACCTGGCGATCGAGCGGGGCGGCTGGGGGGCCTACCGGACCGAGTTCTATCCGACCTACGACTTCCGGCCGATCTGGGAGGCGCAGCGCCGGAGCGCGCGCTGAGAGCGCGGCCGGGCGCGGCCCCGACGCTCAGGGCCAGAGCGCGAGCGGCGGCCAGCCGGTGAGGCCGGGCCACGGCGCCGCGAAGGCGACGAGGAGCACCGCCGCCCCGAAGTGCGTCGCCGCGAGCCGGTGGCGCGTCGCGGGGGGGGCCTCGGCGCGCGTCCGCAGGCGACCGACGTGCGCGAGCGCCACCGCGCCGAGCATGAAGAGCGGGTGGAGGACGGCCCAGAACCTGAGCTCGGCGATCTCGAGCCCGCCCCACCCGACCGACGCGAGCGCCCGGAGCCCCACCGGGCTGAGCCATGCCGAGAGCAGGAGCCCGACGGTCACCTGGGCGTCGAGCGCGGCGGTGGCGGCGAGCCCGAGCCGCGCGTCCCGGCTCGACCAGCCGCCGCCCCGCGCCCAGCCGGCGAGCCCGCGGAGCGCGGCGGCGAGCGTCAGCAGGACGGCCACCCAGCGCAGCAGCTCGTGGAGACCGAGGATCGACGGGTACATGTGGAGACCTCACGTCCGGGGACCGCCGGCGGGGAGACCGCCGGCGCGCGGCGCCAGGAGCGGCCCTCGACCTCCCCGGCGCCGCGCAGGATGGCGCGAGCCCGGGCCGGAGTCCACCCCTCGCCGCGAGCCCCGCGGCCGGCGGCCCAGGCGGGCCCCGGCCCCGAAGGGATCGTGCCCGCCCTCCCCCCGGGGAGAGCAGGATCGACGGGGACGCGAGGCGCGGTGGCTCGCGAGGCGGGCCGGCGCGCCGGGAAGGAGCCTCACATGTCGGAGGGTCGGTTCCGGGTCCCGCCGCCGCGCAACGAGCCCCCGCTCCCCCACCGCCCCGGCTCGCCGGAGCGGCTGGCGCTCGAGGAGCGGCTCGGGCGGCTCGCGGCCGAGGACGCGGAGATCCCGCTGGTCATCGGCGGCCGCGAGCTCCGGACCGGGCGGCTCGCCGAGGTGCGCGCACCGCACCGCCACGCGCAGCGGCTCGCCCGCTGGCACCAGGCCGGCCCCGCCGAGGTCGAGGCCGCCGTCGCCGCGGCCGCCGCCGCGCGGCCCGGCTGGGCGGCGCTCCCCTTCCACCAGCGGGCGGCGATCTTCCTGCGGGCGGCGGAGCTGCTCGCCGGCGGCTGGCGGGCCACCCTGGACGCCGCGACCATGCTCGGTCAGTCGAAGACCATCGATCAGGCCGAGCTCGACGCCGCGTGCGAGGTGGCCGACTTCTGGCGGTTCAACTGCGCGTTCGCCGAGCGGATCCTCGACGAGCAGCCGCTCTCGCCGCCCGGCGCCTGGAACCGCGTCGAGTACCGGCCGCTCGAGGGCTTCGTCCTGGCGATCACGCCCTTCAACTTCACCTCGATCGCGGCCAACCTCCCGACGGCGCCGGCGCTCCTGGGGAACACGGTGATCTGGAAGCCGGCCTCGACCGCGGTCCTGTCGGGCTGGTGGCTCCTGAAGCTGCTCGAGGCGGCCGGGCTCCCCCCGGGGGTCGTCAACTTCGTCCCCGGGCCCGGCCCCGCCGTCGGCGACGCCGCGCTCGCGAGCCCCGACCTGGCGGGGCTCCACTTCACCGGCTCGACCGAGGTCTTCCGGGGGATGTGGCAGGCCATCGCCCGGAACCTCCCGCGCTACCGCGGCTACCCGCGGATCGTCGGCGAGACCGGCGGGAAGGACTTCGTCTTCGCCCACCCGTCGGCCGATCTCGACGCGCTCTCCACGGCGCTCTGCCGCGGCGCCTTCGAGTACCAGGGGCAGAAGTGCTCCGCGGCCTCCCGGGCCTACGTCCCGGCCAGCGCCTGGCCGGCCCTCCGCGAGCGGCTCCTCGCCGACGTGGCCGCCTTCCGCGCCGGGGACCCGGTCGCCGACCCCGAGGTCTCCATGGGCGCGGTGATCGACCGGCCGGCCTTCGCGCGGATCCGCGCCTACGTCGAGCTGGCGCGCGGCGCCGCCGACGCGGCGATCCTGGCCGGCGGCGGCTGCGACGACGGCGCCGGCTTCTTCGTCGAGCCGACGGTGGTGCAGGTGACCGACCCGCGCCACCGGCTCATGCAGGAGGAGATCTTCGGGCCGCTGCTCTCGGTCTTCGTCTATCCGGACGCCGCCGAGGACGAGGCGCTCCGGCTCTGCGCGACCACCTCCCCCTACGGCCTCACCGGGGCGATCTTCGCCCGGGACCGCGGCGCGGTGGAGCGGCTCACCGGCGCCCTCGCCGACGCGGCGGGCAACTTCTACGTGAACGACAAGCCGACGGGCGCGGTGGTCGGCCAGCAGCCGTTCGGCGGCGCGCGGGCGTCCGGGACCAACGACAAGGCCGGCGCGCCCTGGAACCTCGTCCGCTGGGTCTCGCCGCGGGCCATCAAGGAGACCCTGGCCCCGCCCACGCGGATCGCGTACCCGCACCACGCGCGCGGGGGCTGAGCGGGCCGCCCGCCGGCGGTCAGGGGCGGTGGAGGTCGAACCGGTGGACCTCGTGCGGCAGGTCCGCGGAGGTCCGCAGCACGAGCTCCTTCAGCCGGCCGGTCTCCATGTCGAAGACCCAGCCGTGGAGCCAGGGCCGGCCCTCGTCCTGCCAGGCGCGCTGGATCACCGAGGTCTTGGCGAGGTGGTCGACCTGCTCGACGACGTTG
>JAJXSQ010000076.1 GCA_021784495.1 Myxococcales bacterium
GCCCCGCGGCGCCGGGGCGCGGCGCGGGGGCGCCGCCGGCCGGGGCGCGCTCGAGCACCGGGTGAAGGACCTCTCCCTGGCCGGGTGGGGGCGCAAGGAGATCGAGCTCGCCGAGAAGGAGATGCCCGGGCTCATGGCCCTGCGCGCCGAGTACGGGGCCCGGCGGCCGCTCGCCGGCCAGCGGATCACCGGCTCGCTCCACATGACGATCCAGACCGCGGTCCTGATCGAGACCCTGGTCGACCTCGGCGCCGACGTGCGCTGGGCCTCCTGCAACATCTTCTCGACGCAGGACCACGCCGCGGCCGCCGTCGCCGTGGGCCGCGCCGGCAGCGCCGCCGCCCCGGCCGGCGTCCCGGTCTTCGCCTGGAAGGGCGAGACGCTCGAGGAGTACTGGGAGTGCACGGAGCGCGCGCTCGACTTCGGCGCCGGGCTCGGGCCCACGCAGATCGTGGACGACGGCGGCGACGCCACCCTCCTCATCCACCGGGGCGTCGAGTTCGAGGCCGCCGGCGCGGTCCCCGCCCCGGCCACCGCCGACTCCGAGGAGTACGCGGTGATCCTGGCGCTCCTCGGCCGCGAGCTGGCGCGCTCCCCGGGGCGCTGGACCCGCGTCGCCGCCGCCTGCGCCGGGGTCACCGAGGAGACCACCACCGGCGTCCACCGGCTCTACGAGATGGAGCGGAAGGGGACGCTCCTCTTCCCGGCGATCAACGTCAACGACTCGGTCACCAAGTCGAAGTTCGACAACCTCTACGGCTGCCGCCACTCGCTGGTGGACGGGCTGAACCGCGCCACCGACGTGATGCTCGCCGGGAAGCTCTGCGTGGTCCTCGGCTACGGCGACGTCGGCAAGGGCTGCGCCCAGGCGCTCCGCGGGCAGGGGGCGCGGGTGGTGGTCACCGAGATCGACCCCATCAACGCGCTCCAGGCGACGATGGAGGGCTACCAGGTCGTCCGGGTCGAGGACGTGGTGAAGGAGGCCGACGTCTTCGTGACGGCCACCGGCAACCTCGACGTCCTCACCGTCGACCACCTGCGCAAGATGAAGGACTGCGCCATCGTCGGGAACATCGGCCACTTCGACAACGAGATCGACATGGCCGGCCTGAAGAAGGCGACGGTCCGGATCAACATCAAGCCGCAGTACGACGCCTTCGTCTTCCCCGACGGCCACCGCGTCCTGGTCCTGGCCGAGGGGCGGCTCCTCAACCTCGGCTGCGCCACCGGCCACCCGTCCTTCGTCATGTCGAGCTCCTTCACCAACCAGACGCTGGCCCAGATCGAGCTGGCGGTGCACCGGGAGCGGTACGAGCGGCGCGTCTACACCCTGCCGAAGCACCTCGACGAGAAGGTCGCCTCGCTCCACCTCGGCCAGCTCGGCGCCCGGCTCACCCGGCTGACCCCCCGGCAGGCGGAGTACCTCGGCGTCTCGCCGAAGGGCCCGTTCAAGCCGGATCACTACCGGTACTGACGCGGTCGGCGCGGGCGCGGCGGCGGGCGCCGGCACGCCGTGCCCGGCCCGCCCCGGCCCGGCGGTCACCGACGGGCTCCGGACCAGCGGCGAGCCGCTCGACGCCGCCTGAGTCGACCTCCTCGCCGCCGAGCGCTGGTCGGTGGGGCTGAGCTTCGACGGCCCGGAGCGCGCTCACCGCCCGAGCGCGGCGATCAGCCCGGCGGGGTCCTCCACGCTCACCAGCAGGTCGTCGAGCCGCACCGGGAACCCCATCACCCGGCCGCGCTGGGGCGGCGCCAGCCCGATCGCCACGATCCCGTCGCCGCTGCCGTTCACCAGCCAGCGCCCGGAGAGGCCGTGGACGCCGCGGCTCATCGGGCGCGCCGGGGAGAGCGCCGCCGCCGCGACCGCCGACCGCGGGAACTCGGCGTGGAAGGCCCAGGCCATCCGGACCCGGACGAGCTCGCCCTCGACCTCCACGAAGGAGCCTCCGGGCGAGAGGAGGAGCGCCGAGGAGAGGACGCGGTAGGTCGCGTCGAACCGGATCGGGAACCGTCGGGCCCGCGTCGGCGTCATGTGGTCAGTCTACCCGGGGCCGGGGCCGGAGCCAGGCGCCGGCGGGGCCGGCGGGGGATCCCGGGCGCCCCGCCCTCGGGTACCATCGGCCCATGCGCCCGGTCCTCGAGTTCTTCTACGACTTCGTCTCCCCCTACAGCTACCTCGCCTCGACGCGCGTCGAGGCGCTGGCGGCCCGGACCGGCGCCGAGCTGCGCTGGCGCCCGTTCCTCCTCGGCGGCGTCTTCAAGGCGACGGGGAACCACGCCCCCATCGAGCTGCCGGCCAAGGGGCGGTACATGTGGACCGACCTCCGCCGCTGGGCGGAGCGCTACGGCGTCCCGCTGGTGGCGGCGACGCCCTTCCCCTTCTCCTCGATGCTGCCGCTCCGCGCGGCGCTCGCCGCGGAGCCGCTCGGCAAGCTGCCGGCCTTCACCCACGCGCTCTACCGCGTCGCCTGGGGGGAGGGGCGGGATCCCGGCTCCCCCGAGGTCGTCGCCGCGGTGGCGGCGAGCGTCGGGCTCGACGGCGCGGCGCTGGTGGCGGCGGCCCCCTCCTTCAAGGAGGCGCTCATCCGCCAGACGCAGGAGGCGGTCGACCGCGGCTCCTTCGGCGCGCCGACCCTCCTCGTCGGCGACGAGCTCTTCGTCGGGAACGATCGGCTCGACTTCGTCGAGGAGGCGCTCCGGCGGGCGAACGGCTCGCCCGCGCGGTGACCGCGCGCGGCCCCGCCCCTCGCGGAGGCCGCCCTCCCCCTTTGTCCGCCGGCGAAGGGTCGGCTAGGTTCGCGGGGCGATGAACGTCCTCTCCGCCGTCCTCCTCGGCCTGGTCCAGGCCGTCACCGAGTTCCTCCCGGTCTCCTCGACCGCCCACCTCCTCGTCTTCGGCGAGCTCCTCGGTCAGTCGCTCGAGGACCCGCGCTTCCGCGCCTTCGTCGACATCATCCAGAGCGGCACCGCGCTGGCGGTGGTGGTCTACTTCCGCGCCGACCTCTGGCGGATCCTGCGCGCCTCGCTCGCCGGCATCGCCGCCGGCCGCCCGCTGGCCACGGCCGACGCGCGGATGGGCTGGCTCATCGTCCTCGGCACCGTCCCGGCGGCGGTCCTCGGCAAGCTCCTCGAGCACCGGATCGAGGCGCTCGGCAACTGGGTCATCGCCGGCTCCCTGGTCTTCCTCGGCCTGGTCCTGCTCGCCGCCGAGCGGCTGGCCCGCCACCTGCGCCACCTCGAGGAGGTCGGCGTCCGCGACGCCTCGCTCATCGGCCTGGCGCAGGCCTGGGCGCTCGTCCCCGGCTCCTCCCGCTCCGGCTGCACCCTCACCGCCGGGATGCTCCTCGGCTTCACCCGCGAGGCGGCCGCCCGCTTCAGCTTCCTCCTCTCGGTCCCCATCCTCCTCGGCGCCGGCGCCTACAAGCTCGCCAAGACCCTCCCGGTCATTCGCCACGACCCGCCCTGGATCGCGGCCACCCTGGTCGCCACCGCCGTGTCCTTCCTCGGCGGCTACCTGGTCATCGGCTGGCTCCTGGGGTGGCTCCGGACGCGGAGCACCTACCTCTTCGTCGGCTGGCGGCTCGCCGCCGGGGTCGCCATCGCGGTCCTGATCGCCACCGGCCTGCTCCCCGCCGGATGAGCCTCGCCGCCCTCCGCGCCGCCCTCGCGGCCCGCCCCCCGGCCCCGGCGGTCCTCGACCGGATCCGCGCCGAGCACCTGCCGCCCGGCGGCTTCGCCGAGGCGGCGGTGCTGGTGCCGCTCCACCCGCGCGACGGCGAGATCCACGTCCTGCTCACCGAGCGGCGCCACGACCTGCGCCACCACGCCGGCCAGGTCAGCTTCCCGGGCGGGCGGGTGGAGCCGGGCGAGGCGTCGCGCGACGCGGCGCTGCGCGAGGCGCGGGAGGAGATCGGCCTCGACCCGGCCACCGCCGAGGTGCTCGGCCGGCTCTCGGAGGCGATCGTCCTCCAGTCGGCCTTCCGCTTGACGCCGTGGGTGGCTTCGGTGCCATATCCGTACCCCTATGCGGCGGCGCCTCGCGAGGTCGAGGCGATCTGGCACCTCCCGCTCGCGGCGCTGCTCGCGCCGGGGGCGCACCGGGTGGAGCACCGGACCGCCTACGGGATGAGCCTGGACGTCCACTACTACGACGTCGAGGGCCGGACGATCTGGGGCGCCACCGCCCGGGTCCTGACCGAGCTCCTCGAGATCTGGAGGGCGCTGTGAAGATCTTCCCGGTGATCATGGCCGGCGGCTCGGGGACCCGCTTCTGGCCCCTCTCCCGCCGCGACCGCCCCAAGCAGTTCCTCGCCCTGGTCGGCGACCTGCCCATGCTGGCGGCGACCGTCCGCCGGCTGCCGCCGCTGGCGCGCCCGGCCGACACCTACGTGGTCTGCGGGCCGGCCCACGCCGCCGCGGCGCGCAAGCTCCTCCGCGACCTCCCCGCCGCCAACTTCGTCGTCGAGCCCTGCGCCCGCAACACCGCCCCCTGCGTCGGGCTCGCCGCGCTCCACGTCGCCGCCCGGGAGAAGCGGGGGATCGTGGCGATGCTCCCCGCCGATCACCACGTCGCCCGCCCGGAGGCCTTCCGGGAGGCGGTGGCGGCGGCGGCCCGGCTCGCCGAGGCGGGCGCCATCGCCACCATCGGCATCCGCCCCCACGCCCCGGAGACCGGCTACGGCTACCTCAAGGTCGGCGCGCGGCTGCCGGGGAAGGGCAAGGCGGCGAGCCACGCCCACAAGGTGGAGCGCTTCGTCGAGAAGCCGGACGTGGTCACCGCCGCCCGCTACCTCGCCGACGGCTCCTACCTCTGGAACTCGGGGATCTTCGTCTTCCGCGCCGACGTCATCCTCGAGGAGATCCGGCGGGCCATGCCGGTGCTCGGCGAGCAGCTCTCGGTGATCCAGGCCTCGCTGGGGACGCCGTCGCACCGCCGGGTGCTGGCCCGGGTCTTCCCCGACTGCCCGTCCATCTCCATCGACTACGGGGTGATGGAGAAGAGCCAGCGGATCGTGGTCGTCCCGGCCGACTTCGGCTGGAGCGACGTCGGCAGCTTCGCCGCCCTGCCCGAGGTCCGGGAGACCGACCACCTCGGCAACGTCGCCGAGGGGGACGCCCTGGTGATCGACGGGCGGAACAACGTGGTGCTGGCCAACGGCAAGCGGCCGGTGGCGGTGGTCGGGATCGACGACGCGGTGGTGGTCGACGCCGGCGACGCGGTCCTGGTCGTCCGCCGCGACCGGGCCCAGGACGTCCGCAAGGTGGTCGAGGAGCTGGCGCGGCGCGGCCGCGAGGAGGTGCTCTAGCATGGCCGTGAACCCGGTCGTCTTCCGCGAGTACGACATCCGGGGCGTCGCCGGCACCGACCTCACCGACGAGGTGGTCGGGCTGGTCGCCCGCGCGCTCGGCACCCGGGTCCGCGCCGCCGGGGGGCGGCGGGTGGCGCTCGGCCGGGACGCGCGCCTCTCCTCCCCCGGCTTCCACCGCAGCGCGGTCGCCGGCTTCACCGCCACCGGCGTCGACGTGACCGACCTCGGCCTGGTGCCGACGCCGCTCACCTACTTCGCCGCGCAGACGCTCCCGGTCGACGGCCTCTGCATGATCACCGGCTCCCACAACCCGCCGGAGTACAACGGGATGAAGATCGGGGTCGGCCCCACGACCCTCTACGGCGAGGGGATCCAGGAGATCCTCCGCGCCGTCCAGGCGGGCCGCTTCGCCGAGGGGGCCGGGACGGTCACCCCCCACGACGTCGTCGCCCCCTACCAGGCCTACGTCCAGAAGAACATCGCCCTCGGCCGCCGCCGCCTCAAGGTGGTGATCGACGCCGGGAACGGCACCGGCGGGATCGCCGTCCCCATCTTCCAGGCGCTCGGCGTCGAGGTCGTCCCGCTCTTCCTCGAGCCGGACGGGCGCTTCCCCAACCACCACCCCGACCCGACGGTGGAGAAGAACCTCGAGCACCTGAAGGCGGCGGTCCTCGCCTCGGGCGCCGACCTGGGGATCGCCTACGACGGCGACGCCGACCGGGTCGGCGCGGTCGACGAGCGGGGGCGGGTGCTCTGGGGCGACCAGCTCCTCCTCCTCTTCGCCCGCGCCGTCCTCGCCGAGGCGCCCGGGGCGACCATCGTCGGGGAGGTGAAGTGCTCCTTCACCCTCTACGACGACATCGCCCGCCACGGCGGCAAGGGCATCATGTGGAAGGCGGGCCACAGCCTGATCAAGGCCAAGATGAAGGAGGAGCACGCCCTCCTCGCCGGCGAGATGAGCGGCCACATCTTCTTCGGCCACCGCTGGCTCGGCTTCGACGACGGGATCTACGCCTCGGCCCGGCTGGTCGAGCTGCTGAGCCGCACCGACGCCCCGATGTCGTCCCTCCTCGCCGACGTCCCCCGCACCTTCAGCACCCCGGAGCTCCGGGTCGACTGCCCGGAGGAGAAGAAGTTCGAGGTGGTGCGGCGGGCGCAGGCCTGGTTCGCCGCGCGCCACCAGGCGGTCACCGTCGACGGCGTCCGGGTGATCTTCCCCGACGGCTGGGGGCTGGTGCGCGCCTCGAACACCCAGCCGATCCTGGTCCTGCGCTTCGAGGCGACGACCGAGGCGCGGCTCGCCGAGATCCGCGCCCTGGTCGAGGACCGGGTGGCCGCCATCCTGCGCGAGCTGGGTGCGTAGATGGCGCCGCGCCTCCTCCTCGGCGTCGACCTGGGCGGCACGAACGTCCGGGCGGCGGTGGTCGACGGGGAGAGCGGCGCGCTCCGGTCGGCGCACCGGCTCCGCCACGCGTCGCGGGAGCCGGCGGCGGTGGCGGCCCGGGTCGCCGAGGCGGCGCGGGCGGCGGCGGCGGCGGCCGGGGTCGAGCTGGCGGCGCTGGGCGGCGCCGGCGTCGGGGTCGCCGGCCAGTGCCTGGGCCGGACCGGGGTGGTCCTGAACGCCCCGAACCTCGGCTGGCGCGACGTCCCCCTGGGGCGGCTCCTGGCCGACGCGCTCGGCCGCCCGGTCGAGATCGCCAACGACCTCTCGGCCGCGGCCTGGGGGGAGCGGGCCTTCGGCGCCGCCCGCGGGGTCGACGACGCGGTCCTGGTCTTCGTCGGCTCGGGGGTCGGGGCCGGCCTGATCTTCGGCGGGCGGCTCCACGCCGGCGCCAGCGGGGTCGCCGGCGAGCTCGGCCACGTGAAGGTCACGCCCCGCGGGGTGGTGGGGCGCCGCTGCGGCTGCGGCGAGCTCGGCTGCCTGGAGGCCTACGCCGGCGGGATGAACCTCTCCGCCCGGCTGCGCGAGGAGGCGGCGGCCGGCGGCGCGGCGGCGGTGCTGGCGGAGGCCGGCGGCGATCCGGCGCGGCTCGACGCCTCGGCGGTGGAGCGCGCCTACGTCGCCGGCGACCCGTTCGCGCGCGAGCGCTGGGCGGAGATCGGCGAGCTCCTCGGCGGCGCGGTCGCCAACCTGGTCACGCTCCTCGACCCCGGCCGGCTGGTCCTGGGCGGCGGGATCCTCCTCGGCTGCCCGAACCTGGAGCGGATCGCCCTCGCCCACCTGGGCGATCGGGCGTCGCGGTCGGCGGCGCGGGCGCTCTCCGTCGTCCGGGCCCACCTCGGCGACGACGCCGGGGTGGTGGGGGCCGCGCTCCTGGGCGGGGCGGCCGGCACCCTGCACTCCCCGTGACGAGCGGCGCCGCGCGCGATCACGGTCAGTGAATTCAGGGTCGCCGCGGGCTCGCCGCGGGGCCGGATCCGTCGAGGGGTGCCGGCGCGGCGCGCGCATTTTTCCGTGGCGCTTCCTTGACGGGATCGATCTCGCGTCGTTAAAGTGCCTTCACATTGTCCATTCCGGTTCAACTCCCGAAGTGAATGGACGTCCCGAGGAGGGTTCATGGCCGCCAAGAAGAAGGTCGCGAAGAAGCCCGCGAAGAAGCCCGTGAAGAAGGCGAAGAAGTAACGAGGCCTCTCGCAGCACGTCGTGCCGCGGCCGCCTCCGGGCGGCCGCAGCTTTTTCGGGGGTCGCGTGTCCCTCTCGGCGGGCGAGATCGAGGCGGTCCTCGCCGAGCTCGCGCCGCTGGCCGGCGCGCGGATCGACGCGGTCCGCGTCCACGCCGAGCGCGCCCTCACCCTCGAGCTCCACGGCCGCGCCGGCGCCGCCCTCCTCCTCCTCTCCGCCGAGCCCGGCGCGACGCGCCTCCACGCGGTGGCCGCGCGCCCGCCCCAGCCGGCGACCCCCTTCGGCTGGCAGGCGGTCCTCCGGCGCGAGCTCGAGGGGGCGCGCCTCGCCGGCCTGGAGCGGCGCGGCGACCGGGTGGTGGCGCTCCGGCTCGAGCGCGCCGGCGGACCGCTCTGGCTCGTCGCCGAGCTCACCGGCCGCCACGGCGCCCTCCTCCTCCTCGGCCCCGACGACCGGATCCGGGCGATGGCGACGCGCGGCGGCGGCCCCGATCGCCCGCAGGCCGTCGGCGCCCCCTGGACCCCGCCCCCCCCGGCCGGCGCGCCGGGCCCCGG
>JAJXSQ010000077.1 GCA_021784495.1 Myxococcales bacterium
CCCGCCCCCCCCGCCGGGCGCCGGCCGCGCGGGCGCGCCGGGCGACCGGAGCCGGGGCGCCGGCGGACGGCGCTCCCCCTCCCCGCGCCGGCCGATCCGGAAGGCGCCCACCATCGCCGCGAGCTCCTCCGACTGCCCGGACAGCTCGCTCGCCGCCGACGACGACTCCTCGGCGCTCGCCGCGTTCTGCTGCGTGACCTTGTCCATCTCGGCGACCGCCCGGGTCACCTGCGCGATCCCGGTCGCCTGCTCCTTCGCCGACGACGCGATCTCCGAGACGATCGCCGTCACCTTCTCGATCCCCCCGACGATCTCGCCCAGCTTCCCGGCCACCTGGCGGCCCGTCGCCTCGCCCTCCCCCGCCTGCCGGACCGACTCGCGGATGAGCCCCTCCGTCTTGGTGGCCGCCTCCTTCGCGCGCAGCGCCAGGCTGCGGACCTCCTCGGCCACCACCGCGAAGCCGCGCCCCGCCTCCCCGGCCCGCGCCGCCTCGACCGCGGCGTTGAGCGCGAGCAGGTTCGTCTGGAAGGCGATGTCGTTGATGTCCTTGATGATCTGCGAGGTCCCCTCCGCGGAGGCCTTGATCTTCGCCATCGCCTCCTGGAGCCGGTCGACCGACGCGGCGCCCTCGGTCGCCGCCGCGCGCGCGGTCTGCGCCAGCCCGTTCGCCTGCTGGGCGCTCTCCGCGGCCTGCCGGGTGATCGAGGAGACCGACTCGATCGACGTCCCGGTCTCCTCGAGCGACGAGGCCTGCTCGCTCGCGCCGGCCGCCACCGCCTGGCTCGAGGCGGCGATCTGGGTCGCCGCGCTCGAGACCTGCTCCACCGCCTCGGCCACCTGCGCCAGCGCCTCCTCGAGCGCCTGGGCCGTGCCGTTGACCGAGTCCTTGATCCGGGCGTGCTCCCCCTGGAACGTGCCGCCCACCCGCGCCTGGAGGTCCCGCTCCGCCAGCTGCGCGAGGACGCCCGCCGCCTCCACCATCGGGGCCAGCACCGCGTCGAGGGTCCGATTGACGCCCTCGACCACCGCCCGGAACTCCCCCTGGTGGCTCGACGGATCGGCCCGGAAGGCGAGCCGGCCGGCGACGCCGGCGTCGACGAGCGCCCCCACGTCGCGGGCGAGCCCGTTCACCGCGGCGACCGAGCGCTCGATCGCCTCGCCGATCGCGCGGAAGGTGGCGGCGGCCGCCTCGGTGTCGGCGTCGCAGCTCGCCGCGGCCAGGTCGATCGAGAGGTCCCCCCGCGACAGCTTCTCGAGCGCCGAGACCACCTGCGCGGTCTGGCAGCTCTGGAACTCCGCCACCTTCGTCGCCTGGCGCATCGCCCGCTTGATCGCCGTCTGATCGCTGATCACCTCGAAGGCGCCGACGATCTTCCCCGCGCCGTCGTGGATCGGCACCCCGGAGTAGCCGATCTCGAGGACCAGCTCGGCCCGGGGCCGGGCGACGGTCTCGCTCGAGGCCGCGCGATCGCCCTCCATCGCGCGGGCGCAGGCGCACCGCTCGGTGTTGCAGTCGGAGGTCTGGAAGAGCTCGGAGCAGCGGCGCCCGGCGGCCTGCTCGGCCGGCAGGCCGACCACGGCGAGCGCCGCGGAGTTCAGGTACCGGACCCCGAAGTCCCGCCCGATGATCATCGCCGGGGCCGGCATCGCGTCGAGGTGGCCGACCAGCGTCGCGATCGCGCCGTTGAACCCCTCCACGATCCGGCGGTAGACGCCGGCGTGGCGCGCCCCGTCGGCCCGCTCCGCGAGCCGGCCGTCGATCGCCGCCGCAGCCAGCCGCGCCGCGTCCTGCTCGAGGGCCGCGAGCGCGCCCAGGCACTCGTTCAGGCTCGCCTGGACCGTCTCGAAGTCTCCCCGCCAGGTCTCGGCGATCCGCGGCGGCAGGTCGCCTCGCGCGATCCGGCCGAGGTGCTCGGTCACCACCCGGAGCGGCGCGCCGAAGGCGTCCAGGATCCGGTTCATCCCCTCGATCACCGGCCGGAGCTCTCCCTCGACGCGGTCCGGCTCCCCCCGCTCCTCGACGCGCCCGTCCGCGATCGCGGCGCTGAGCCGCGTCGCCTCCCCGACCAGCGCGGCGAGGGTGCGCCGCAGGCTCCGGGTGAGCGCCCACCCGACGGCCGCGAGGAGGAGGAGGCCCGCCCCGATCGCGCCGGCGAGGGCGAGGCCGGCCGAGGAGAGGGCGGCCCGACCCTCGGCCCGCCTGGCGGCGACCCGCTCGCGCAGCTGCCCGGCGAGGCGCTGGATGGCCGCCTGGGCGGGGGTGAGGAGCTGCCGCTGCTCCCGCCAGGAGGCCCAGGCGCGCGCGTACGCGGCGCGCGCCTCCGCGCCGTCCCGCGGCGCGCCGCCGTCGAGCAGCCGCTGGTGAGCCTCGATCGCCGCGAGCGCCGGGCGCACCTGGCCGAGCCAGGCGTCGGTCGCCCGCGCCACCTCCGACCAGGCGCCCTCCTCCGCCGGCTCCCGCGGGAGCCGACCGGAGGCGCTGCGCGCGCCGGCGACCTCCTCGAGGGCGGCGCCGAGCATCGTCCCCGCGGCGCCCCGGAGCTCGCGGTCGGTCGCGAGCCCCGGGAGGAAGAGCGCGTTCAGGTTCCTCGCCACCGAGGCCTGCGCCCCGGCGAGCCGATCCAGCTGCTCGATCGCCGGCAGGTCGACGTCGGCCAGCCGGTCGAGCCGGTCGGCGGCGCCGGCGGCGGCGCGCTGGCCGGCGAGGCCGACCGCGAGGAGGAGCAGGGCGACGAGCGCGAGCGCCAGCGAGATCCTGGCGCCGATGGTGAGCCTGGCGAGCATGTGAGACCCCCTGGGGCGCCGCCGAGGTTCGAGGCGTGCGCCGACCGCGCCGCGAGACGAGCAGCCGCCGTGCCGCGGCGGCCGCGCGAACCTCCTCCGATCGGCGCGCGGCCGATCAAGGATCGCGCGCGGCGGGATCCCGCCGGCGAAACGGACCGTTGGTCCGTGCCGCCCCGCGCCGGGATCGCGGCCGATCAACTCGCGCCGGGCAGCTCCCGGACGAAGCGCCGCACGCTCCCGGGCCGGTTCGGCCGGACCCAGGGTCGGTCTTCCCGGGTGGGAACGACTTCAGGGGGCTGGCACCAGGGTCCGGGCGCCCCGGCTCACCGCTTGCCGGCCGCTCCCCGCTTGGCACGCGCCGGGAAGAGCTCGGCGAGCCTCGCCCGGGCGCGGGTGGCCGCCGCGGTCCTCGGGTGCTGGGCGATCACCTGCTCCAGGATCGCCCGCGCGTCCTCCCTGCGGTCGAGCTTCACCAGCCCCTCGGCCACGCCGAGGAGCGCATCGGGGGCGCGGGGCGAGCGCGGGTGGTCCTCGGCGACCTTCCCGTAGACGACCACCGCCTCCCGCCAGCGCCGCGCCTGGGAGAGCAGCTCCCCGGCGCGGAACCCGGCCTCGTCGGCCCGGTCGCCGCGCGGCCACCGCTTCAGGTACTGGAGGTAGATCTCGCGGGCGACGCCCGCCTCGCCGGCGCCGTCCTGCTCCGCCGCGAGCGCGTAGACCGCGGCGGGATCGTCCGGCTTGGAGAGCGCCGCGAGCTTCTCCCGGGCCAGCGCCTCGTCCAGCGCGCCGGTCCCCTTGAGCGCCGCGAGCCGCGTGTCGGTCTGCTTCGAAGCGTCGGCGAGCTGCCGCTGCAGCTCGCCGAGCTGGTGCTGCTGCACCTCGAGGTCGCCGCGGAGCCGCGCCAGCTGGTCGCGCACGTCGCCGACGGCGACCCCCAGGTCGGCGCCGCTCCGGTGCGCGGCGAGGTTGAGCTCGTCCAGCCTGGACTGGACCTCCTTCAGCTTCCGGTCCACCTGGACGAGCTTCGCCTTGACCTGCTCCTCGAGCTCCTGCGCCTGCTCGCGCGACTGGACCTCGAGCCGGCCGATCCGGGCCTCCATCTGCTGCCCCCGCTCGATCGGCACCCAGCAGCCGGCGGCTGCGAGGAGCAGGGCGGGGGCAGCCCGGAGCGCGGAGGCCGGGGACCTCACCGGGCGAAGGTGGTCTCGGCCCGACGGTTCTTGGCCCAGCACTCCTCGTTCGAGTCGCGGCAGAGCGGCCGCTCCTTGCCGAAGGTGTTGGTGGTCACCGGCCCGGCGTAGCCGAGGTCGCCGAGGTACTTCTTGACCGCCTCGGCCCGCCGCTTGCCGAGGGCGAGGTTGTACTGGGTGGTGCCGCGCTCGTCGCAGTGGCCGTCGACCTCGAAGCTCTTGACCGGGCTCTTCTGGAGGCAGCCGGCCAGCTTCTGGAGGACCGCCGGAGCGTCGCCGACGACGTCCGACTTGTCGAAGCCGAAGTGGACGGTGAAGGCGGCCGGGTCGGCGCAGGCCGGGTCGACCGTCGCCACGCAGGCGTTGCCCTGGCAGGCCTTGCCGGCGGGGCAGTCGGTGTCGCGCATGCACTCGCCGACGCGGGCGGCGCAGACGCCGTTCAGGCAGACGTCGCCGGCCGGGCAGGCGGCGTCGGAGGCGCAGGAGACCGGGCCGGCCACGACCGGCGCCGGCTTCGGGGCGCACTTCCCCGCCTGGCAGGTGAAGCCGTCCTTGCAGTCGGTGTCGGCGCCGCACTCGGCGCAGCGGCCGTCGACGCAGACCTTTCCGAAGCCGGTCTGATCGGCGCAGTCCTTCGACGACTTGCACTCGCCGTTCTTCGGCGGCGACGGGCACGCCGTGAGGGCGATCGCAGAGGTGGTGAGGGCGAGGAACAGGACGCGACGCATGAGGCCTCCTTAAGGGGTGCTCGGATGTGAGCCGGTGAGGGCTTTCTGGCGCCTGACGGCGCCGCTGTCAAAGAAATTCAGACCGGAGGTACCATCCCCCACCGTGACGGCCATGGTCCTCATCGTCGACGACGAGCCCAACAACCTGGTGACGCTCTCGCGCGCGCTCGGCCTCGCAGGATACACGGTCGAGACCGCGGCCGGGGGCCGGGAGGCCCTCGAGCGCATCGCGGAGCTCCCCGTCGACCTCGTGCTGATGGACGTGAAGATGCCCGACCTGGACGGGCTCACCGTCCTCGAGCGCTCGCGCGAGACGCGCCCGGACCTCCCGGTGGTGCTCATGACCGGCCACGGCTCCTACGAGATCGCCAAGCAGGCGGTGAAGCTGGGGGCGAAGGACTTCCTCGACAAGCCCATCGAGAAGGACCGCCTGCTCGTCACCGTCCGCAACGCGCTCGCCCTCCGCTCGCTGGAGCTCGAGAACGCCGAGCTGCGCCGCGCCGCGGGGGTCGGACCGGCCGGGGCCGACCTCGTCGGCGCCGGCCCGGCGATGGCCCGGCTGCGCGAGCTGGTCCGGCGCGCCGCGCCGAGCGAGGGGCGGGTCCTCGTCACCGGCGAGAACGGCACCGGGAAGGAGCTGGTGGCGCGCGCCATCCACGAGCAGTCGCGCCGCGCCGACCGCCCCTTCGTGAAGCTCAACTGCGCCGCGGTCCCGGCGGAGCTGATCGAGTCGGAGCTCTTCGGTCACGAGCGGGGGGCCTTCACCGGGGCGGCGACGGCCCGCCGCGGGAAGTTCGAGCTCGCCGACGGCGGGACGCTCCTCCTCGACGAGGTCGGCGACATGCAGCCGGCCATGCAGGCCAAGGTCCTCCGGGTCCTCCAGGAGGGGGAGTTCGAGCGGGTGGGAGGGAGCGTCACCGTCCGCACCGACGCCCGGGTGATCGCCGCGACCAACAAGGACCTCGCCGCCGAGGTGACCGCCGGGCGCTTCCGGGAGGACCTCTACTACCGGCTCAACGTCGTCCCGATCCACGTCCCGGCCCTCCGGGACCGCCGCGAGGACGTCCCCGACCTCGCCGTCCGCTTCCTCGCGGAGGCCTGCGCCCGGAACGGGCGGCGCCCGATGACCTTCGCCCGCGAGGCGCTCGCCGCCCTCCAGGTGCACGACTACCCGGGGAACGTCCGCGAGCTGCGCAACCTGGTCGAGCGGATGGCGATCCTGTCCGACGGGCCGACGGTCGGCGCCGACGAGGTCGCGGCCGCGCTGCCGGGCGCCCGCCGGCCGCGCGTCGATCGCTTCCGGGAGGGGGTCGGGTTCCACGCGGCGGTGGAGGAGGCCGAGCGCGAGGTCATCCTCGGCGCCCTCGCCGCCCACGGCGAGAACATCGCCGAGACCGCCCGCGTCCTCGGCCTCGAGCGGAGCCACCTCTACAAGAAGATGCGGGCCCTCGGGATCCGGCGGGGCGAGGAGGAGCGGTAGCGCGGCGCCGGCGATTGCCCGACCTCCGGCGCGGGGGTATGTTCCCGCCGCCTCGCCCTCCCCCCCATGGGATCCCCCCGCACATCGCGCCGCCGGGACCGGGTGCTCCGCCCGCCGCCCCCCCGCGCGGGGAAGCGCGCGTGACCTGGGCCGGCCTCCGCCGGGTCCGCCTCCGCACCTGGGCGATCGGCGGCGTCGCGCTGGTCGCCGCCGCCGGGGGGACGCTGCTCTGGGCCTGGACGCGCCAGCTCCCGGCCTTCGACACCCTCCGGGACTACCGGCCGCTCGCCGCGACCCGGGTCCTCGCGCCCGACGGCCGGGAGGTCTTCGCCTTCGCCCGCGAGCGCCGGACCGTCGTCCCCATGGAGCAGATCCCGGAGGTGCTCCGGAAGGCGGTCCTCGCGGCGGAGGACGCGCGGTTCTACCAGCACGAGGGGCTCAACTACCTCGCCATCCTGCGCTGCGCGGTGAAGGACCTCTGGCGGCGCGGCGTGGCCTGCGGCGGCTCGACCATCACCCAGCAGGTGGTCAAGACCTTCCTCCTCTCGAACGAGTGGAAGGTGAAGCGCAAGGTGAAGGAGCTGGTCCTCGCCCCGCGGCTCGAGCAGAACCTCTCCAAGGACGAGATCCTCTGGCTCTACCTGAACCAGATCTACCTCGGCCACCGGCGGTACGGCGTCGAGGAGGCGAGCCGCTTCTACTTCGGCAAGGGGGTGAAGGACCTCGGGCTCGGCGAGGCCGCGCTGCTGGCCGGGCTCGTCCAGTCGCCCGAGCGGCTCTCCCCGGTCAAGCACCCGGCCGCGGCCAAGGAGCGGCAGCGGTACGTGCTCCGGCGCATGGTGGAGGAGGGGTTCGTCGGGAGGGCCCAGGCGGAGGAGGAGGCGGCCCGGCCGATCCTGGTCGCGCCGCCGGAGGCCGATCCGCCCGGCGCCTCCTACGCCGACGCGGTCCGCCGCTACCTCGACGACCGGTACGGCGCCGACGCCGTCGAGACCGAGGGGTTCACCGTCGAGGTCGCGATGGATCCGCGCCTCCAGCGGGCGGCCGAGCGGGCGCTCGAGGAGGACCTCCGCGCGGTCGACCGGCGACAGGGCTACCGCGGGCCGCTCGCCCGGCTCCCGCGGGCGGAGCGCTCCGTCGCCCTCGCCGCCTGGCGGGAGAAGCTGGCCGCCGCGCAGGTCGGGCGCGCCGAGGTCGCGGTCTGGGACCTCGCCGGCCTCGGCGCCGCGGCGCTCGACGCGGCCGACGCCGCGCCGCCCGGCGCGAGCCGCCCCTTCCGGATCCGGCCGCTCGCCGCGGGCGAGGTCTACGGGGGGCTGGTCACCGCCGCCGGCGACCGCACCGCCACGGTCGATCTCGGGGGCGCGACCGGGACGCTCGCGCTCGCCGACCTGGCCTGGGCGCGCCGGTGGAACCCGACCTCGCCGACCCCGGCCCCGCGCCGGGCCTCCGCCGTGGTCGCGCCGGGGGACGTCGTCCTGGTCCGGGTCACCCCCGGCGCGCGCCCCCCGGGCGAGCTGGCGCGGGCCCACCGGCCGCTCGCCCTGTCGCTGGAGCAGCGGCCGCTCGTCCAGGGGGCGCTCGTCGCGATCGACCCCTCCACCCGCCAGGTGCGGGCGATCGTCGGCGGGCACGACCTGGTGCAGTCCCAGTTCAACCGGGCGCTCCAGGCCCGGCGGCAGCCCGGCAGCGCCTTCAAGCCCTTCGTCTGGGGCGCGGCCATCGAGTCCCGGCGCTTCACCCCGGCGACCCTGGTCTACGACACGCCCGACGTCTACCGCGACCCCTGGACCGGCAAGGCCTGGAAGCCGCACAACTTCGAGCGGGACGAGTTCGACGGCCCGATGCTCCTGCAGGCGGCGCTCGCCCACTCCAAGAACACCGTCTCGGTGAAGCTCGTCGACGCGCTCGGGGTCGAGCAGGTCATCGCCTTCGCCCGCCGGATGGGGATCGAGAGCGAGGAGCCGCGCAACCTCACCCTGGCGCTCGGCACCGGAGAGGTGACCCCCCTCGAGCTGACGAACGCCTACGCGAGCATCGACGCCGGCGGGCGGGCCGCCGCGCCGGTCCTGGTGCTCCGGGTCACCGACCGCGACGGGAAGGTCCTCGAGGCGTGGAAGCCGGAGGCGCCGCCGGCCGCCGCCCCCGGACCGGACCCCGCGCCCGCGCCCGCGCCCGGAACCGCGCCCGGAACCGCCCCCGGAGCCGGAGCCGGGGTC
>JAJXSQ010000078.1 GCA_021784495.1 Myxococcales bacterium
CGGCGCGGCGCGGGGGCCCGCGCCCGAGGGGCCGCAGGCGGCCAGCGCGAGGAGCGCCGTGGCGCCGGGGGTCAGTCGAGCCATGGCGGGAGCTCCCGACGCGCCCGCTCCACCTGCGCCTGCCGGCGCGCCTCCTTGCCGCCGCGGACGCGCGCCGGCAGCGGCGGGAAGAGCGCGAAGACCACGTTGCTGGGCTGGTACTCGGCGCCGGGGGCGCGGGCGGCCCCGGTGAGGTGCCGGTGGAGCGCCCCGAGCGCGGTCGCGGGCGGCGGAGGGCGGAACTCGCGCCCCGCCAGCCGATCGAGGACCGCGCGCGCCGCGAGGTGGCCGCAGGCGGCCGACTCCACGTACCCCTCGACGCCCGTGAGCTGGCCGGCGAGGAAGAGGTGCGGCTGCGCGCGGAGCGAGAGGTCGGCGGAGAGCACCCGCGGCGCCTCGACGAAGGTGTTGCGGTGGACCTGGCCGAGCCGGACGAACTCCGCCCGCGCGAGCCCGGGGAGGAACTGGCGGAAGACGCGGCGCTGCTCGGGCCAGGTGAGCCGGGTCTGGAAGCCGACCAGGTTCCACGCCGTCCCGGCGAGGTCCTCCCGCCGGAGCTGCACCACCGCGTGGGGTCGGGCCCCGGTGACCGGGTGCTCGAGCCCGACCGGCTTCATGGGGCCGTGCGCCAGCACCTCCGGGCCGCGGGCGGCCATGACCTCGATCGGCAGGCAGCCCTCGAAGAAGCGCTCGTCCTCGAACGCGTGCGGGACCACCTTCTCGGCGGCGACGAGGGCGGCGACGAACGCCTGGTACTGCGGCTCGTCGAGGGGCAGGTTGAGGTAGTCGTCCCCCGACCCCTTCCCGTAGCGGGAGCGGGCGTAGGCCACCGCCGGATCGATCGAGTCGCCGGCGACGATCGGCGCGATCGCGTCGTAAAAGTGGAGCCGGGCGCCCGCGAACCCGAGGAGCTCGGCCGCCAGGGCGTCCGCGGTGAGCGGCCCCGTCGCCACCACCGCCAGCCCGGGCCCGGGCGGCAGCGCCTCGATCTCGGCCTCGACCCGGTGGATCCCGGGGAGGGCGGCGAGCCGGCCGGCCACCTCGTCGCTGAACCGCTCCCGGTCGACCGCCAGCGCGTCGCCGGCGGGGACCCGGGTCGCGTCCGCCGCGGCCAGCACGACGCTCCCGAGCCGGCGGAGCTCCTCGTGGAGCAGCCCGATCGCGTTCCCCGGGTTGTCGGAGCGGAGCGAGTTGGAGCAGACGAGCTCGGCCGGGCCGGGGAGCCGGTGGGCCGGGGACCGCCGCCCCGGCTTCATGTCGATCAGGTCGACCTGCACCCCGGCGCGCGCCAGCCGGTGCGCCGCCTCGCACCCGGCGAGCCCCGCCCCGACGATCGTGACCCGGTCCGCCATGGCACCCCGTGCGTGACGCCCCCCCCCCGCAGAGCAATGTCGGGAGGGCCGCGCGGGTATACGCTCCATCTCGAAAGGAGCGCAACGTGACCGCGACCCGGACGGAGAAGGCCAGGACCGAGCTCTCCCGCCGTCGGCGCGAGCTCGTCGAGGCGGCGCTCGGCGCGGGCGCCGAGATCGAGTCCCTCCGCTCCGCCGAGCGCGGCGCGGAGTTCGAGGAGGAGGCGCAGGCGGCCCAGGGGGTGAGCGACCTGCAGCGGCTGGAGGAGGCCGAGCGGATCGAGCTCGCCCGGATCGACGCGGCGCTCGCCCGGATCGAGGAGGGGCGCTACGGCACCTGCGCGGACTGCGGGCGACCGATCGAGGCGCGCCGGCTCTCGGCCCTCCCCTGGGCCATCCGCTGCGCCGGCTGCGCGAGGGCGAGCGAGGGCCCGTGAGGGCCGCGCCGCTCACTCGTTCTTCATCACCATGAACTTGTACTCGCCCAGCTCCGCCTGCCCGGCCGTGTAGAGGATCTCCATGAGCGTCCGGTAGGAGATCTTCTTGTCGGCGACGACGTTGACCCGCCCGGTGAAGGGGGCGGAGCGGTTGTACTGGGCGATGTACTTCTGCTTGTCCACCTCCTTCTTCAGGGCGTCGTAGATCGCCCCGACGTAGTAGGAGTCGCCGCGCCCCCCGTCCTTGTAGCGGTCCGGGATGCGGCCATCCCGCAGGGGGAGCACGGCCCGATCGTTCACCGCCACCTCGGTGAGGGAGACGGTGACGCTGATGTTCTCCTGCGGGTGGAGCTGGGTGGTGGAGACCGGGATGGTGAGGTTGTCCCCCATGTTCACGCTGAGCGTCGACGCCTGGTAGGACTTGAGGAGGAACACCAGGATGATGGTCATCATGTCCATCATCGCGACGATGTTCAGCTCCTTGATCTCGCCGGCCCGCTCCCGGGCCTTGCGGCGGGCGCGCCGGAAGAGGCGCTGCTCCCGCTCCTTCTGGAGCTCGGCGGGCGCGGGGCCGGTGCGGGGCTGCTCAGGGCCGGTCATCGCTCACCCGATCACCGAGAGGGAGACGTCGTAGAAGAGCGGCCGGCGCTCCGTGGAGCCGTCCGCCGACTTGACCAGCTCCTCCCGGCAGGCGTCCATCGTCTTCACCAGCACGTCGTAGGGGACGTCCCCGTCCGCGGAGAGGATGAGCTGCGTCTCCTTGGGGAAGCGGTCCTTGATGGTGCGCAGCTGCCGGGTGAGCGCCGGGTAGTCGTACCCGCCGCCCGGCGCGAGCGGGATGGTCGGCGGGCGCTCCTGGGCGGCGCCGGCCGCGTCGGCGCCGAGGACCCCGCCGGCGCCGGCGACGAAGAAGCCCTGCTTGCCGATGGCCACGGTGAGCAGGAGGCGCGGGGCGCCCTCGGCGGCGGCCGCCGCCGTCGCGTCGCCGCCGATCTTCGGGGCCGAGACGTTGAGCACGCCCAGGGTGACGAGCCCGGTCATGCTGAGCAGCATGAACATCACCAGGTTCACCACGACGTCGAGGTAGGGGACGATGTTGAGCTCGCCCGTCTCCTCCATCTCTCGGACGCGCCGGCGCATCGTGCCCTTCCTTCCGGGTGCGAGGAGGGTGGCGACCGGCTAGGCGCCCGTGGACTCGAGCGGGTTGGTCTCGCCCGCGCCGCGCCGGCCCAGCAGGTTCTCGAGCTTCAGCGCGTTGAACTCGATCTCCTCGATCATCGCCTTGGCCTTCGAGGAGAGCATGAGGTGCGAGACGATGCAGACGACCGCGATGGTGAGGCCGAAGGCGGTGTTGTTCATCGCCTCCGAGATCCCCTTGGAGAGCATGAGCTGCTTCATCTCGGGGCTCGCGGCCCCGAGGGAGCGGAAGGTGCCGATCAGGCCGGTGATGGTGCCGATGAGGCCGACCAGGGTGGCCACGTTGGCCAGCGACCAGAGCGGCGCGATCCGCTTCCCGATGAGCGGCGTCACCTCGAGCACCGACTCCTCGAGCGCCCGGGCGACCTCCTGCTCCCCGCGGTTCGCGCGGGTCAGGCCGGCCCGGACGACGCGGGAGAGCGCGGCGTTGGGCGCGGCGCCGCACAGCTTCACCGCCCGGTCGACGTTGCCGGAGAGCACCAGCTTCTGGACCTGCTCCATGAAGGGGGCGGCGTTCAGGTTGAGCTTGAACGCCAGGACGATGATCCGCTCGACGATGATCGCCACCGCGACGGCGCTGGTCGCCACGTTCACGAACATGAACGGGCCGCCCTCCTTGAAGAACTCGGCCAGGGTCTGGATCATCTCTGCCTCGCGGGAGGAGGGGGAAGGTCGGTGAGGAAGCCGCGCACCATGTGCGCCTTCGTCAGCGAATAGACAGCGGTTTTTCCTACCAGCAGCCCCGGGAACGTGTCAAGCGCTCGGTGGCGGCGCGGCGGCGGCGCGCGGCTCCGCGGCGCGCCGGTACCCGCACTCCTTGTTCGGGCAGGCGACCAGCGGGCCGTCCTTCCGGGAGAACTTCTCGACGAGCCACGCGTTCCCGCACTCCGGGCAGGCCTCGGCGCGCGGGCGGTCCCAGGCGACGAAGTCGCAGCCGGGCCAGGTGGAGCACCCGTAGAACGTCTTCCCGCGCTTGGAGCGCTTCTCGGTGACGTTCCCTCCGCAGCCCTTGGGGCAGGCCACCCCGATGGAGATCGACTTCTTGCCGTCGCACTCCGGGTAGCGGGAGCAGGCGAGGAAGCGGCCGAACCGCCCCCGTTTCATCACCATGGGGGCGGCGCACTTCGGGCAGACCTCGTCGACCGGGACCTCCTCTTCCTTCTGCGGGACGATCCGCCCCTCCTCGCGCCGGAAGTTCATGGTGTTCCGGCAGTCCGGGTAGCCGGAGCAGGCGAGGAACTCGCCGTTGCGCCCCCACTTGATCACCATCGGCTTGCCGCACTTCTCGCAGGAGAGCTCGGTGGCCAGCTCCTGCCGCTTGACGTCGCGCATCGAGACCTCGGCGCGCGCGAGGTCCTCCTTGAACTGTCCGTAGAACTCGGAGAGCACGGACTGCCAGGCCGCGTTCCCCTCCTCGATCTGGTCGAGCCGCTCCTCCATGCCGGCGGTGAAGGCCACGTCCATCTCGCGCGGGAAGCCCTTCACCAGCTCGTCGGTGACGAGGAGCCCGAGGTGGGTGGGCTTGAAGACCTTCTCCAGCTTCTCGACGTAGCCCTTCTCCTGGATGGTGTCGAGGATGGCGGCGTAGGTGGAGGGCCGCCCGATCCCGCGCTCCTCGAGCTCCTTCACGAGCGAGGACTCGTTGAACCGCGGCGGCGGCTGGGTGAAGTGCTGCTCCGGGACGAGCCGGAGGAGCCGGAGCGTCATCCCGGCCTCGAGCGGGGGGAGCGACCGATCCCCGCCGGACGCCTCCTTGCCGTCCCGCGCCTCGTCGCCCGTCGGCTCCGCCCCGGCCTCCTCCTCCGGCGGCCGGGCGCCGTAGACCGCGAGGTAGCCCGGGAAGCGGAGGATCGACCCGGTGGCGCGGAAGACCGCCCGGCCCGCGGCGACGTCGGCGGTCGTCTGGTCGTAGACCGCCGGCACCATCTGGCAGGCGACGAAGCGGTTCCAGACGAGCTCGTAGAGCCGCGCCATGTCGCGCTCGCCGATCTCCTCGAGGAACGGCCGGACCCGCTCGGGCGGCCAGTCGAGGGTGGTCGGGCGGACCGCCTCGTGGGCCTCCTGCGCGGACTTCGCCTTGGTCCGGTAGACGTTCGGCGCGGCCGGGAGGTAGCTCGCCCCGAAGGCCTGCTCGACGTGGCGGCGCGCCGCCTCGACCGCCTCGGCCGAGAGCCGGACCGAGTCGGTGCGCATGTAGGTGATGAGGCCGATCGATCCGTCGGCGCCCAGCTCCACCCCCTCGTAGAGCCGCTGCGCCAGGGTCATCGTCTTCTTCGGCGAGAAGCCGAGGCGGTTGGCGGCCTCCTGCTGGAGCTTCGCGGTGGTGAAGGGCGGCGGCGGGTTCCGGCGCCGTTCCTTGCGGTCGACCGAGGCGACGACGTAGTCCGCCCCCGCCAGGTCCCGGAGCAGCGCGTCGGTCTGCGCCTGATCGCGGAGCTCCGCCTTCTGCCCGTCCACCCGGTGGATGTGCGCGCGGAACTCGGGCGGCAGCGCCGCCGCCAGGTCGGCGTCGAGCGACCAGTACTCGACCGGGAGGAAGGCGTCGATCTCGCGCTCCCGCTCCACGACCAGCCGGACCGCCACCGACTGGACCCGTCCGGCGGAGAGGCCGCGCCGCACCTTCTTCCAGAGGATCGGGCTGATCTGGTAGCCGACGAGCCGGTCGAGGATGCGGCGCGCCTGCTGCGAGTCGAACTTCCGCCGGTCGAGGTCGATCGGCTGCTCGATCGCCTTCAGGATCGCCCCCTTGGTGATCTCGTTGAAGAGGACCCGGCGGACGCGCTGGTCCCCGCCCTCGGCGCCGATCTCCTCGGAGATGTGCCAGGCGATCGCCTCCCCCTCCCGATCCGGGTCGGTGGCGAGGAGGACGCGCTCCGCGGCGCGCGCGGCGGCCTTGATCTCGGAGACGACCTTGGCCTTCCCCTTGATCACGTCGTACTGGGGCGTGAAGCCGTGCTCGACGTCGACGCCGATCTTCGACTTGGGGAGATCCTTCACGTGGCCGACCGAGGCCTTCACCTCGAAGGCGCGCCCCAGGTACTTCTTGATGGTCTTGGCCTTGGCGGGAGACTCGACGATGACCAGGGTCCCGCCGCCGGCCGTCCCCTGCGATCCGCCGCGGGCGCGCGGGCGCGGCGCCTTCCGGGGCGCCTCCTCCGCTCCCTCGGGCGCGCGAGCCGCAGCCTTGCGCCGGGGGGGGGCCTTCGGTGCGGCGCCGGCTGCTCTCTTGGTGGCCATCGGTCCGTTCCCCTTCACGCCGCGCGTCGCAAGAAGTAATGCCCCGGCCGCTGCTCGACGAGCCCCTCGAGCTCGAGGCCGAGGAGCGCCGCCAGCGCGACCCCGGTGCCGATCCCGGCCGCCCGCGCGAGCTCGTCGAGGTGGCGCGCCCCCGCGCCCAGCGCGTCCAGGCAGGCCCGCGCCGCCGGATCGGCCGGCGCGGCCGGGAGCGGCAGCTCCCCCTGGCTCCCCGGAGCCACGCCGAGCAGGCCGAGGACGTCCTCGGGGCCGGCCGCGACCCGCGCGCCCGCGCGGAGGAGCTCGATCCCGCCGGCCGACAGCTCCTGGTCGACGTCGCCGGGCACCGCCAGGACCGGCACCCCCTGGGCCCGCGCCCAGCGGGCGGTGATGAGCGCGCCGCTCCGGGGCCCGGCGCGGACCACCACCACCGCGTCGCTCAGGCCGGCGATGATCCGGTTCCGCTCCGGGAAGGTCCACCGCGCCGCCGGCGTCCCGTCCTGGTACTCGGAGACGAGCGCCCCGCCGGCCTCCAGGATCCGCTCGAAGAGGGCGCGGTGGGACGGCGGCTGGACCACGTCCACGCCGCACCCGAGGACCGCGACGGTGTGCCCGCCCACCGCGAGCGCCCCCTCGTGCGCCGCGGCGTCGATGCCCAGCGCGCCCCCGGAGACGATCGAGATCCCGGCGCGAGCGAGGCCGCGGGAGAGCCGCCCGGCCGTCTCGCGGCCGTACTCGTCGGGGTGGCGCGTCCCGACCACCGCGACCCGCCGCACCGGCCGCCCGAGGTCGCCGCGGACCCTGAGGGACGCGGGAGATCGCGCGATCCGCGCGAGGGACGCCGGGAAGGATCCGTCGCCGGACCGGAGGGTTCGGGCCGCGTCCATGGCGCGGGGGCATATACCCGCGGGATCTCCGAGCGTCAAGCGACCCACCCCGGCGCTCGATGCACGCCGCGTGCGCGGCCGGCTCAGGGGCCGACCGCGCCGGGGGCGGCGTGCATGACCACCGAGTCCCCGATGAGGATCTCGGTGACGCTCCGGGTGACGAGCGCCGAGGAGACGCCGTCCTTCACGTCGATGACCAGCAGGTCGCCGATCGGCTCCCGCGGCAGCGCCGGGTCGTTCGGGACGGCCATCCCGTTGAGCGGGATCGTCTCCGCGAAGGGATCGCCGCTCCGGACGACGCGGAAGACGTTCCCGACCGCCACCCCGTCGCGCGCCCCGCGATCGACGAAGACCACCCGCTGCTCGCCGATCTGGGTCAGGACGTCGATCGAGGCGGCGACCACGTGGCCGGTGAGATCGTGGGAGTTCCGCCGCTCCGCGACCGGGGCGAGCAGCCGCTCGGTCCAGGGGCCGAGGAGCGCGCCGCGCTCGATCGGCTCGTAGCAGTCGGCGATCACCAGGGTGACCGCCTTGTCGTCGACCGCGACGACGCGCGCCGTCCCGATGATCTTCGACTGGTACCCGAGCAGCTCGCCGGTGAAGGGCTGGGTGATGGGCCGCGCCGTGTTGTAGACGAGGTAGGTCTCGCCGGGGATGACCGGCGCGCGCCCCTGGAAGTGCGCGTAGGCGCGGCTGAAGGTCGAGAGGAGCATGGTCTCCGAGAAGGCCCCCACGATCTTCCCGGACTCCGCGACCTCGCGGGGGGTCACGAAGGTGTCGTGCCGCACGAGGTAGGTCTTGGGCTGGACGAAGCCGATCGGGTTCGGCCCGGCGACGCGGACGACGTCCTGCTGCTCCTGCGGCGGCGGCGCCTTCATGTCGGCGCGCGAGAAGTCCTCGAGCTCGCGGGGCGGCTCGACGTCGGTCGGCTCTTCGGCCGCGGCGGCCTCCGCCGCGCCACCGGCCAGCGGCTCGACCCGCGCCGGCGCCTCCTCGGCGGAGGGGTAGAGCTTGAGCACGGTGCCCGGCTCGATCCAGTGCGGATTGGTCAGCTCGGGGTTGAAGGACCAGACCTTGGGCCAGTACCAGGGGTTGTTCAGGAAGCGGCCGGAGAGATCCCAGAGGGTGTCGCCGGGCCGCACCGTGTAGGTGTCGGGCGGCGCGACGGCGGCCGGGCCGCGATCGCCGGCCGCCGCGCCCCCCTCGGCCGGACCGGGGCTCGCCGCTGC
>JAJXSQ010000079.1 GCA_021784495.1 Myxococcales bacterium
CGAGACCCTCAACTTCTCGTCGCTCTGGCGGTTGCCGCTCGTCCTGGTCTGCAACAACAACGGCTACGCGGTGTCGACCCGCGACGACCAGGGGCTCGCCCCCCGCCGGCTCGCCGACCTCGGGGCACCCTTCGGCGTTCCCTCGGCGGAGGTGGACGGCTGCGACGTCGACGCGGTCGCCGGGGCGGTGGCCGCGGCGGTCGAGGAGGCGCGCGCGGGCGGTGGGCCCCGGTTCCTGGTGGCGCGGAGCGTCCGGCTCTCGCCCCACTCCACCTCGACCCGGGAGGAGCGACCGGCCGCGGAGCTCGAGGCCCTGCGCGCGCGGGACCCGATCGCGCGGTACGAGCGGCGGCTCCGGGAGGCGGCGCTGATCGACGATCGGCGGGCGGCGGCGCTGGCCGCCGAGGTGGAGGCGGAGGTGGCCGACGCCGAGCGCTTCGCGCTGGCCGCGCCCTGGCCGGACGGGGACGAGGCGATGGCCGATGTCTAGGCTCTTCTTCCGCGAGGCGCTGGCCCGCGCCATGGCCGAGGAGATGGACCGCGATCCGCGGATCGTGCTGCTGGGCCAGGACATCGCCGAGCACGGCGGGTCGTACGGCGAGACCCGCGGGCTCTTCCAGCGCTTCGGGCCGGCCCGGGTCCGGAACACGCCGGTCGCCGAGGAGGGGACGGTGGGGATCGCCGCCGGCGCCGCCGCGGCCGGGCTGCGGCCCATGGCCTTCATCACCTACTTCGACTTCCTCATGCTGGGGCTCGATCCGCTGGTGAACTACGCGGCGAAGCTCCGGTTCAAGAGCGCGGGCCAGCTGTCCGCCCCGCTGGTGGTGAAGACCACCGCCGGGGCGAAGGGGCAGGGCCCGACCCACGCGCAGGCCCTCGAGGCGTGGCTCATGGGGGTGCCCGGGCTCACCGTGGTGACCCCGTCGACCTCGGCCGACGCCTACGGGCTCCTCAAGACCGCCCTGCGCGCGCCCGGGCCGGTGGTCTTCATCGACCACAAGCGGCTCTTCCCGCTGGGCGGCGAGGTCCCCGAGGGAGAGGTGCTCGTCCCCTTCGGCTCGGCCGCCGTGCGCCGGGAGGGGCGCGACGTCACCGTCGTCGCCCACTCCCACATGAGCGTCCTCGCCGGCCAGGCGGCCGAGGCGCTCGCCCGGGAGGGCGTGGAGGTGGAGAGCGTCGACCTGCGCTCGCTCTGGCCGATCGACTGGGACACCCTCGCCGCCTCGGCGCGCCGGACCGGCCGCGTCCTGATCGTGGAGGAGGGGCAGACGGTCTGCGGGGTCGGGGCGGAGCTCGGGTTCCACCTCCGCGAGCTCGTCCCCGAGATCGAGGTGGCGCGGCTCGGCGCCCGGCGCGCCCCGGTCTCGTCGAGCCCGGCCCTCGAGGGGTACGTGATCCCCGACGCTCGCCGGATCGCCGGCGCGGTGCGGGACCTGCTGCGACGACCGCGGCGCGAAAGGGAGGTGGCACGGTGACACGGAGCCTGGTGATCCCGGCGGATCTGGGAGAGGGCGTCGAGGTGCGCGTCCTGCTCTGGTACAAGGCGGAGGGGGAGCGGATCGGCGAGGGGGACGCGATCCTCGAGTTCGAGACCGACAAGGCCATCGTGGTGGTGACGGCGCGGCAGGGGGGCGTGCTCCGGCGCTGCTTCGCGCCGGCGGGCGAGTGGCTGGGCGCCGGCCAGGTGGCGGCCTGGGTGAGCGACGGCGCCGACGACCCGCTCCCCGGGGACCGCGGGGCGCCGGCGGAGGCGCTCCTCGCCGCGTTCGAGACGACGTGACCGCGGGGCCGTCCCAGCAGCTGGTGGTCCCGGCCGCGGACGTCGTCGAGCAGATCCTCGTCCAGTGCTGGATCTTCGAGGCGCGCGGCGGCGATCTCGACGGCGCCCGGGCGCGCGCCGAGCGGACCCTGGAGCGGCTCCTCTCGCGGGGGCTGCCGGCGCGGCGCGGTCCCGGGGGCGAGCTGCTCCTCGACCCCTACGCCGCCGTCAACGCCCTCAAGTCGCGCGCCGGCGCGCCGGCCGACGAGTCGTGGCCCGCCTGGCAGGCGACCACCCGGCGGAACGCCACCTCGCTGCCGGCGGCGCCGCACCGGTACCGCTTCCTGCTGCGGCGGGAGTGGCACGCCTTCGCCCCGTCGCCGGGCCGGCCGCTCGTCTTCCGGCTGCCGCTCCCGCTGCGCGACGCCCAGCGCGGCGCGGCCGAGGTGTCGCTCGTCGAGCCGGCCGGCGGCCTCGTCGATCGACGCGACTCCCCCGGGCGCGTCGAGCTGCGCGTCGACCCGGCCGCGGTCCGCGGGCCGGTGGTGGCCGAGCTGGGCGTGACCTTCGTCGCCGGGGAGGGGCGCGATCCGGGGCCTCCGCCGGGCGCGCCGGCGACGGGGTCGGGCGCTCCGGAGGCCGGGGACGAGCCCTGGCTCCGGGACCGCGAGGGGGTGATCGCCCCCAGCCCGGCGCTCGCGGCGCTCGCGGCCTCGCTCGCCGGAGGGGCGGGGGACCCGCGCGCGCTCCTCGACCGGGTCTACGACCGGCTGATCTCGCTCCTCGCCTTCGGCGACGTGCACCGCGGCGACCTCGACGCCGATCCGCTGGGGAGCGTGCTCCGGCTCGGGGTGGCCGACTGCGTCCTCGGCTCGTCGGTCCTGGTCGCCCTGGCCCGGGCCCTCGGGTTCCCGGCGCGGATCCTCTCCGGCTTCCTCCTCCACCCGGCCAACCTCGGGCCGCACTCCTGGGCGGAGGTGAAGCTGGGCCCCGGGCGCTGGGTCCCCTTCGACTTCGGGGCCTGGTGCTACTCGGCCGGCGATCCGACCGATCCGGTGTGGGGCGGCTTCTTCCGCGGCCGGGTCGACGCCCGGCTGGTCGCCGAGGTGGCGCCGCGCGACTTCACCGGGTGGGGGAGCGCGCCGCCCCCGCCGGCCTGGTTCCGGCTGGAGCGGCTCCGGGGTCGGCGGATCGAGCACACGCTCCACGCCCTGCCCGACGGTCGCCTGGCGCGCCGCGACCTGCTCGACCTCGAGCTCCTCGGCCCGGAGGGCGGGCCGGTCGGGTCGGGCGGGGCGGGCGGCGCCTGATCCCCGGCCCGGGCCGGCTCAGAACCCCGGCACCCGGCGGTCGCGGAGCACGCGGTGGACCTCCTCGCGCTGCGCGTCGAGCAGCTCGCGCGCCGCGTGGAAGCGATCCGGGCAGTGGCGGACGCCGAGCTCGGCGGCGAGGGCGTCGGAGTCGACGACCGAGACCGCCGGGTGGCGCGTCAGGCCGAGGAGCATGAGGTTCGCCTCGGTCGCCTGGACCGGCAGGCTCGTCGCGTGGCCGTCGCCCAGCCAGGCGTGGTTGGGGACGCGGTCGGCGGCGGAGGAGGCGATGAGGTTCTGGACGAGCAGGGCGCCGCCCGTCCGCGCGGCCACCTCGTCGGCGACGGCGGCCAGGTCGCGCTCCACGTCCGCCACCGTCCGCGGCACCGGCTCGAAGTCGCGCCGCAGCCACTCGACGAAGGCGGGGCCGATGAACTGGCCGAAGCGGAAGCCGTGGAAGGCCAGGATCCAGCCCGTGCGCCGGTGGCGGAAGTGGGAGGCGAACTCGCTGCCCAGGGAGAGCGCCACGGCGTCGGGCGGCGGCTGCTCGGCGACGCCGCGCCGGGTGAGCACCTGGGTCCGCTCCAGGAGCGGTGAGCTCCCCACCGCCTCGGAGAGGAGGTGGAGGGCGAGGAGCGCGCCCTGGGCCTCGGCCCAGCGCCCCCCCAGCCGGCCGCGGGCGGAGTCCGGGAGGAACGCGGGGAAGGCGTCGGGGCCGCCGGCGGTGAGCCGCTCGGTGATCCAGCCGTGGACCGCCCCGGCGATGGCCCGGGCCTCGGCCGGGGTGCGGCGCAGGTGCTGGAGGACGACGGCCGAGGAGTGGACGGTCCGCTCGTCCGGGACCCAGACCAGCTGCGCCGGGCCGGGGGCGCGCGCGAACCAGTCGACGAAGGGCGCCTCGTCGCCGCGGAAGAGCGCCGTCTGCTCGCAGGTGCCGTAGGAGAGGACGGTGCCGAAGCGCTCCCCGCCGTCGCCCTCCCAGGACGCCCGGGTCCGCTCGTACCACCCGGGGAGCAGGCCGCCGCGCGCCTCGCCGTTCTCGAAGCCGCGGCGCCCCATGAGCACGAGCGCCTGGAGCTCGCCGCCCCCCTCGGCGTCGCCGTCGGCGATCGCCTCGCCCGCCTCCCAGTCGGCGGCGGCGACGAGGTCCTGGTACCCGCCCCGCGACTGGTCGGCGCGGGGCGCGACGCGGCCGGGGGCGCGCGGCGCGAGGACCACCTGGAGATCGTTCTGCTCCTCGGCGAGCGGCGGCTCGACCGGTCCGTCGCCGGTGCGCGCGCCCCGGCGCGACTCGGCGACGCGCACGCCGCAGACGGCGAGCGGCTCCCGCGCCGCGAGGATCGCCCCGGGGGGGCGCAGCCACCGCAGGCCGGACCGGATGAGGCCGAAGGGGCTCGCGCTCAGCGGCGGGAGGCGCAGCGGCGTCACGGCGAGCCCTCCGCCGCGTCGAACCACCCGCGCTCCTCGAGGATCCGCACCACCTCCTCGGCGACCAGCCGCCAGCCGCGGGCGTTCAAGTGGAAGAGGTCCACCTTCACCTCGTCGGTCCCGGCGGCGGCGCAGATCCGGTCGACGTCGACGATCGAGAAGCCGAGCCGCGCCGACAGCTCGGCGAGCGCCACGTTGAAGCGCTGGGCGCGCAGGGCCAGCGAGTCCTCGGCCCCCACCCAGGAGTGGATCCGCTCCCCCGGGACCCAGGGCGAGAGGTTGTAGACCAGCACGTGGGCGCCGAGCCGCTCCTCGATCGCCAGGACGAGCCGCTCCAGGCGCTGGAGCGTCGGCTCGAGCGGCGCCAGGCCGGCGTTCTCGCACTCCTCGCGCAGGAAGCGGAGGGCGCCGGCGTCCCAGCGCTCGACGGTGTCGGGGAGCAGGAGCCAGCCGTCGCGCCGGTGGCGGACGAGGGCGTTGGTGACGGCCGACTGCAGGGAGAGGACCACCGCGTCGGCGGGCCCGTCGAAGAGCGCGGTCAGGTGCTGCCGGGGGATGGGGTGGAAGCCCGAGGGGAGGCGGCGCGCCAGCTCCTCCGGCGGCGCCGGCAGCGTCTCGCCGGGGAGCGGGAGCAGGTCGAGCCGCGCGCAGGTCTCGTGGCGGACCCTGGCGACCACCCCGGGGTGGCGGGTGCGCAGGACCTCGTTGATCCCGTTCCACTGGAGCTCGCCGCCGACCCGCGACCAGAGGAGCGAGTCGCGCACGTCCACGTTCCCGCGGGCGAAGATCCGGAGCACGCGCCGCGCGGCGGTCATCGACCGGAGGCCTCGGCGGCGGCGGGCCCCGGCCCCGCCGCGGCGGCCCGCAGGAGGGCGTCGACCTCCTCGAGCGACCCGAGCCGGTCGGCCGGGGCGAGCCCAGGATCCGCCGCCAGGGTGCGCCAGAACCGGACCATGAGCTCCACCTCCCGCGGGTGGCGGCGTGCGAAGGCGACCTGCCAGCCGTCCTCCCCGGCGAGCGGGTCGCGCCAGCCCTCGCGGTGGGTGACGTGGATCGACACCGCGTCCTCGACGGCCACCACCCGGCCGCCGGTGGCGCCGAGCCGCAGCGCCAGGTCCCGGTGCTCGTTGATGGAGATCGCCTCGTCGAAGCCGCCGGCCGCCGCGAAGGGCGCGCGGGCGATCGAGAAGTTGTGCCCCGCGGCCGCCAGCCACTCGGCGCGCGGCGCGGAGCGCTTCCGGAGGGCGCGCATCTCGAGCTCGTAGAGCCGCCGCGGCGCCGCGCCGGGGTAGATCGCCACGTCGGACATGGCGAGGAGCGCCTCGAAGGGGCCGCTGGCCACCATCTCCTCGGTCACCAGGTGGCGCGAGAGATCGCCCATGCTCCGGACCCGCTCCTCCTTGCCGGGCCAGGGCGTCCCGGTCCGGGGGTCGAGGAAGAACCGGGTGCCCCGCAGGTGGCGCTGCTCCCCCCGCCCCATCTCCTGGTCGGCGAGGGCGGCGTGGCTGGCCACCGCGCGGGGCGACAGCAGCACGTCGCCGTCGAGGAAGAGCAGCCGGCGGCCCCGGGCGAGCGCGGCCCCGGTGTTCCGGGAGGCCGATCTCCCGCGGCTGCGCTCCTGCCGGACGATCCTCGGCGCGGGGAGCGTCCGGGGGAGATCGTCGGGCCCCACCGGCACCGCCGAGCCGTCGTCGATGACGACGACCTCGGCCTCCTCGCCCCAGCGGACCGTCTGCCGCCCCAGCGCCGCGAGGCAGAGCCGGAGCCGGGGCTGCTCGTCCTTGGTGATGATGATCACGCTCGCCCGCATCGCCCGTCTCCTCACCCCGCCAGCGGATCGACCTGGACCACGAGCGACGAGGTCCGCAGGGGGCGGGCGGCCGGACCGTCGGTCGCCTCGTCCGGCGCGCTCGTCGCCAGCCCCACCGCCGCGCCGGCGTCGAGCGCGTCGCCCTCGGCCGCGGTCCAGGCCCGCAGGTGGCCGCGCTCGGTCGAGAGGATCCGGAAGTGGACGATCGGCGGGCAGTCCTGGGCCCGGGCGGCCCCGAGATCGACCCGAAGCTCGAAGAGCGGGCTGCCGGGGCGCAGCGGCTCGCCGGCCCGGGCGAGCAGCCGGTGCACGGTCCCGCCGGGGGTCCGGTCTCCGAGCCGGGGCACGACGACGGACAGGATCATGGCTCCTCCTGGGGAAGCACCTCGTCCGGGAGCGCGTCGAAGATGAGGCCGATCAGCTCGTCGAGGACCAGCTCCGCGGCGCGGCCGTCGCCCCCGAAGCAGTCCGCGCCGAGCGCCGCGCCGCCCTCCTGCGCCAGGGGGCGATCGACGTCGAGGACGAAGCAGCCGGTCCGGTGCGACAGGTGGGCGATCTCGAGGTTGGTCCGCCGCACCAGCTCGCGGAGCGAGGGCGGCCCCGGCGGGCGCCGGTGCGCGAGCGGCTCGCGGACGTGGCGGAAGGCGTTCGAGACGGCGACCGCGGCGCCGGCCTCCTGCAGGTGGGCGATCGTCGGCTCGAGCGCCGCCGCCGCGTCGGCGGGGGAGAGGGGCGGCTCCTCCACGCACTCGGCGGCGACCGCCTCCGCCTGCGCGGCGGTCCAGCCGGCCCGCAGGCCGGCGTGGGCGATGAAGGCCCCCCCGTCCCGGTGGCGCAGCGCGGGGAGGAGGACGCTCGGGAGCAGGCCGAGGATCACGAGGGCGTTCGGGCGGGCGAGCGCGGCGCGGGGATCCTGGGCGGGGAGGATGCCGCGGCCCAGCAGCGAGGCGGGGGGCGGGGGCGCGCCGGGGGAGAGCATGTCGGCCCGCGGCGCCCAGAGCGCGGTCCACTGCAGCTCCCGGTGCGGGAGCGCCGGCTGCAGGAAGGCGGCGGCGTCGGCGCAGAGCCGCGCCTCGGCATCCCCCTGAAGCATCAGGATCTGGAGCGGTCCGGCCACGTCGTCATCCTAGGGCCAGGTGGGCTGGAGCGGGAGTGGGGTCGGGCCATCCTGGCGGAGGGGCCCGCGGGGCGCCGGTGACCGGTCCGGCGCCCGGTCCGGAGGCGGGGCGGCCTAGGCGCAGGTGGGCGGGGCGCGCGCCGTCACCGGACGTCGCGGAGCCGGTCGATGGCCGCCTTCGGGTTCTTCACGCCGTTCTTCAGGAGCCACCAGGAAACCTTCATGCCGCCGACCGCGAGCACCCCCAGGTACCCTCGCCCGAGCAGCCGGACGGTCGGCGCGCTGATCCGGACGCGGACCTTGAGCTCCGGATCGCGCGTCAGGACCAGGGAGAAGAAGGCGACGCCGTACTCGCCGACGTCGTCGGTGGCGAGCGAGGTGAGGTGTCTCACCGCGCCGGTCGGGAGGGAGAGCGTGAAGTCGGGGTCCCGCGGCGCCTCGGGGACGAGCCGCGGCGCGCCCGACTCCATCGTGAAGCGGGTCGCCTCGCCCCCGTCGATCACCACCGCGACCTCGGCGCCGCGCGCGAGCGGGCGGGTCGCCTCGAGGGCCGGGGGGGCGGTCTCGATGAAGTGCTTGAGCGTCTCGAAGACGGCGGCGTCCATGCCCACATACTCTATGTAAGGTCGCGTCTTTTCAAACCCCGCGTCCACGGGACACCCAAACGGCCCGGGCCGGACTCCCCGTCCGAGCTACCGCGTCGGTCCCCTCGCCTATGCTGCTCGCATGGGTGACGGGGAGGTGACGTGAAGGTGGCTCGGAGCTGCGACGGGACGCCACCGGAGGGGCTCGGGGGAGGTCCGCTGGGCGGCCCGTCGGAGGCGGCGTGGACCCGGTGACCGTGGCGCTGGTCGCGCTCGTGCTTCTGGTCGCCGGGCTCGCGGTCGGCGCCGTCCTCGGGCGCGCCGCGGCGGCGGGGCGTGCCCTGGTGAGCGAGGCGGC
>JAJXSQ010000080.1 GCA_021784495.1 Myxococcales bacterium
CGTAGGGGCTGGCCAGGCGCCCCGGATGGGCGGGATTGCGTCCTGCGCGGAAGTGCACATGGTCACTTCCCGGAGGAATTCCCATTGAAACCTCTCATCCGCGGAGCCGCTCTCGCCCTCGGGATCACCGCCGCCGCAGGGTGCGGCTCCTCGGGTGGTTCGACGGCCCCCGCCACCTCGGCCCAGGCGGTCGCGGCCGGAGCCACCCTGGCGTCGAGCGCGCACTACCGGCTGCTCGCGGTGGTCGGTGAACCGGTGAACGGCGGCGGCGCGAGCTCCGCCCACTATCGACTGCAGGGCGGCGTCGTCGGCGCCCTGGGGAGCCTGCCATGAAGACCCTCCGCCGCACCGTCGTCGCCGCGCTCGCCGCCGCCGCGCTCCTCGGGGACCCGGCCGACGCCGGCGCCACCCCGGTCACCAGCGTCCCGCCGACGGTCGGCTACCAGGGGCGGCTCACCGACGCGTCCGGCCACCCCATCGACGCGACGGTGAGCGTCACCTTCGCCGTCTACGGCGCCCCCACGGGCGGGACGCCCCTCTGGACCGAGACCCAGAGCGTGGCCTTCGCGAACGGGTACTTCGCGGTCCAGCTCGGCGACACGACCCCCCTCGGCACCACCTTCGCCGGGGCGCCCCGTTACCTGGGGGTGGCGGTCGGCGCCGACCCCGAGATGACGCCGCGCGCGACGATCGGGAGCGTCCCGTACGCGCTCGCGGCGGCGTCGGCGCTCTCGGCGCCCCCGGACGGGCGGTTCGGCGCGAGCACCAGCCTCGCGGCGGCCGGCAACGGCGCGACCTGCACCCTGGGCGCCGTCTGGCTCACCGCCGGCTCGGTCGCGGCCGGCACGCCGGCCGCGGGCCAGCTCCTCTCCATCTCGGCGAACGCCGCGCTCTTCTCGCTCATCGGAACGACCTACGGCGGCGACGGCGTCAACAACTTCGCGCTGCCCGACCTCCGCGGCGCGGCGCCCAACGGCCTCACCTACGTCATCTGCGCCACGACGGGGGTCTACCCCGCGCGCAGCTAGCGGCGGGGCGGGCGGGCGCCGGCCCGGCGGCCCGGGGGGCGCAGCGGGGACGCCGGCTAGCGGATCCCGTCGTCGCAGACGCAGAGGTTCGTCACCTGGTCGCTCGAGGCGCAGGTCCCGAGGGGCGCGCCCGAGAGGCACCCGCACCGCTCCGGGAGCGCGCAGCTCGCGGGGATGGGCTGGCAGGTGATGGGCGGCGGCGCCTGCACCGCCGGCCCGCCGATCTCCACGACGCAGGCGTCGTCGCCGCCGCCGGGGCAGGCGCAGGCCGCCGACCCGGCGACGCCACCGCCGCCGGAGGCGATCGGGGTGCGGGAGCACCAGCCCGCCGGGCAGGGGGCGCCGACCAGGCAGGCGCGGGTGTTCGGATACCAGGAGCAGCCCTGGGAGTCGGCGCGACAGGTCGTCGGGTCCTGGTGGAGGGCGCAGGTGTCGCCGGAGAGGGTGGGGCTCGCCGAGGAGCCGCGGGGCGCCGGCGCGGCCCCGCCGCAGGCGGTCAGGAGGACCAGCGCCACTGGAGCCGAAGCGGAGAACCACGCCATCGCGACCTCGCCGCGACTATAGCGGGGCGTGGCCCGGGCGCCACGGTCCTCCCGGGGGCGGGCGGTCCGACCGGCGGCGCGCCCGGGGATCCGCTCCCGGCGCCCCGCCGTTGCCGGTGCGGCGGCGCCGTGCGAACGTCGCCCCCGCGCCGCCGCCGATCGCGCGAGGCCGCTCACCGCGAGGAGGACTCCCCATGGACCACCGCCGGCTCGGAGAGACCGGGCTCACCGTCTCCCGCATCTGCCTCGGCTGCATGAGCTACGGGGATCCCGCCGCGGCGGTGCCCGGCTCCCCGCTGCGCTGGGAGTGGGCGCTGCGCGAGGACGAGGCCCGACCCTTCTTCCGGCGCGCGCTCGAGCTCGGCGTCAACTTCTTCGACACCGCCAACGTCTACTCGGTCGGGGCGAGCGAGGAGATCACCGGCCGCGCCCTCCGCGACTTCGCGCGCCGCGAGGAGGTGGTCATCGCCACCAAGGTCTGGGGGGTGATGCGCCCCGGCCCGAACGGCGGCGGCCTCTCGCGCAAGGCGATCCTCCACGAGATCGACGCGAGCCTGCGGCGGCTGGGGACCGACCACGTCGACCTCTACCAGATCCACCGCTGGGACCCCGCCACGCCGATCGAGGAGACGATGGAGGCGCTCCACGACGTCGTCCGGGCGGGGAAGGCGCGCTACCTGGGCGCCTCGTCCATGCACGCCTGGCAGTTCGCCAAGGCGCAGCACGTCGCCGAGCGCAACGGCTGGACGCGCTTCGTGTCGATGCAGGGCCACCACAACCTCCTCTACCGCGAGGAGGAGCGGGAGATGGTCCCCCTCTGCCGCGACCAGGGGGTGGGGCTCATCCCCTGGAGCCCGCTGGCGCGCGGGCACCTGGCGCGCCCGCCGGGCGCGAGCGGGACCCGGCGGTCCGAGACGGACGCCTTCGGCAGGTCGCTCTACGGGACGATCGCCGAGGCGGACCGGCGGGTGCTGGCCGAGGTCGACCGGATCGCCAGGTCGCGGGGGCTGCCGCACGCGCAGATCGCGCTCGCCTGGCTCCTCCAGAAGGACGGGGTGACGGCCCCCATCGTCGGCGCGACGCGGATGGAGCACCTCGAGACCGCGGTGGCGGCGCTCGGGGTGCGGCTCACCGCCGAGGAGGTCGCGGCCCTGGAGGCGCCCTACGTCGCGCACCCGATCGCCGGCTTCGCCTGAAAGGCGCCGTCGCCGGCCCCCGGCCGATCACCGGCCCCCGGGCGCGTCGCCCGGGTCGGCCGGCCCGCGGCGCGCGGCGAGGACGCGGCCGACCTCCTCGCGGAGCTGGCGCGGGTCGTAGGGCTTGACCAGCGCCCCCGCGAAGCCGTGCGCGGCGGGGTCGACCAGGACCGGGTCGCTGGAGAAGCCCGAGGAGACGATGGCCCGGATCGCCGGATCGATGCGCCGCAGCGCCGCCAGCGTCTCCGGCCCGCCCTCCCCGCCGGGGATCGTCAGGTCGAGGAGCACGACGTCGAAGGGCGCCCCGTCCCGCGCGCGCGCCTCGAAGAGGGCGAGCGCCTCCTCGCTCCCCCGCACCGCGTGCACCTCGCAGCCGATGGCGCGGAGGCTCCGGACGGCGGCGCTCCGGATGAGCTCCTCGTCGTCCACGATCAGCACGCGGCCGCCGGCCGACGCCGCGCGCTCCCGCAGGACCCCGGCCCCGGACGCCTCGCCCGGCCGCGCCGGGAGGAGGACGTCGAACCGCGTCCCCCGCTCCCGCTCCCGCGGCCGCGCCTCGATCCGGCCGTCGTGCCGCGCCAGGATCGACTGGCAGACGGCGAGGCCGAGGCCGCTCCCCGTCGCCTTGGTGGTGAAGAACGGCTCGAAGATCCGCGCCCGCAGCGCCGCCGGGATCCCGGGGCCGTCGTCCTCGATGCGGAGGAGGGCGTAGCTCCCCCCGGGGAGCTCGTGCTCGTTCCCGGGATCGAGGACGACGTTCGCGCCTCCGATGATCAGGGTGCCGCCCTTCGGCATCGCCTCCACCGCGTTGATCACCACGTTCTGGACGACCTGGCCGAGCTGGCCGGGATCGACGACGGCGTGCCACAGGTCCGTCGGCAGCTCGAACCGGCAGGCGCCCCGCCACCCGCGGGTGCAGAACTCGGCCGTCTCGCGCACCACCGCGGCGAGGTCGGTGAGCTGCTTCGCCGGCGCGCCGCCCTTGGCGAAGGTGAGCAGCTGCTGCGTCAGCCCCCGGGCGCGCCGCGCCGCGCCGCCGGCCTCGCCGAGCAGCTCGGCGACCGCCCCCTCCGGCTGCTCCTCGAGCGCCAGCGCGAGGTTGGCCAGCACCCCGGTGAGCAGGTTGTTGAAGTCGTGGGCGATCCCGCCGGCGACCACCGCCAGCGCCTCGAGCCGCTGCGCCCCGGCCAGCGCCGCGTCGCGCCGCTCCGTCTCGGTCACGTCGCGGAAGACGAGGACCACCCCGACCGTCTCGCTGCGGGCGTTGTGGATCGGGGCGCCGCTGTCGGCGATGGCCCGCTCGGTCCCGTCCCGGGCGATGAGCAGGGTGTGGTTGGCCAGGGCGACGACCTTCCCGGAGCCCAGCACCTTCGAGACCGGGTCCTCGCAGGGGGCGCGCGTCCCGGCGTGGACGATCCGGAAGACCCGGGACAGGGGCTGGCCGACCGCCTCCGCGGCCTTCCAGCCGGTGAGCTGCTCCGCCACCCGGTTGAAGACCTGGATCCGCGCCTCGGTGTCGGTGGCGATGACCGCGTCGCCGATGCTGCGGACGGTGACCGCGAGCCGCTCGCGCTCGGTGGCGGCGCGCGCCTCGCCCGCCTCGGCCCGCTGCCGGGCCCGCACCTGGACGCTCGTCTCGATCACCGTCACCAGCACCCCCGGCCGGCCCGCGTCGTCCACGGGGAGCCGCTGGTAGGTGAAGCTGAAGAAGCGCTCCTCCGCCGCGCCGGCGCCGCCCCGGGCCACCTGGAGCGCCATGTCGTCGGCGTGGAACGGCGTCCCGGTCTCCACCACCCGGCGCAGGAGCGGGAGCACCACCGCGGCCAGGTCCGGCCAGGCCTCGGCCACCGTCTGCCCGACGAACCGGCGGGTCGGATCGATCGCCTGGTAGGCGGGGTTGACCAGCTCGAAGAGGAAGTCGTCGCCGCGGAGGACGGCGATGCCGGCCGGCACCGCGTCGAGGACGTCGCGGAGGAGCTGCTGCGACGGCAACCCGGGCCCGAGCAGCGCTGCGCCGGTCATCGCCGCCACCTCCTCCCGCCTCCCGCGCGGACCGCGTGGGGACGGCGAATGATCCTGTTCACCGCGAGGAATTGCAAGCGGAGCGCCGGTGCGGAGATTCTCCGCTGCCCGGATCGCGGGCGCGGCGCCCGGATCCCTGCGGATCCACGCGGCGGGTGGCGCGGCGGGCGCGGTCGATCGCCGGCGAGGTGGGCGGCGGGGCCACATGTCGCCGGAGACGCTCCGTCCGCCCCGTCCCCGGGTCCCCTGCGAGGCGGCCGTCCTCGGGCGCTCAGCGGGCCGGCGTCTTCGAGGCTCCCTCCACCGCCCCGGGGTCCCCTTGCGCCGGCGATCCGGACCCGGCACGCTGCGGTCCAGCAGTGGGGGGGGGACACGGATGGACTCCAGCGATCACCAGGCCATCCGGCGGCTCCTCGACGAGTACCTCCTGCGCTACGGCTCCCGGGACGACCGGCTCACCGACTCCTTCAGCGAGGACTTCTCGGGCTTCACCGGCGGTGGAGACACCCTGGTCAAGGACCGCGGGGAGTGGATCGCGATCACCCGCCAGGACTTCGCGCAGGTCCCCGGCCCCATCCGCCTCGAGCTGAAGGACGTCGCGCTCCAGTCCCTGGCGGAGACGGTCGCCGTCGCCACCGCCTTCCTCGCGATCCACCTGCCGATCGAGGATCACGTCCTCTCGCGGGAGACGGCCCGCCTGGTGCTGATCTTCCGGAGGGAGGCGGCGAGCTGGAGGATCACCCACAGCAGCATCTCCATCCCCTACCACCTGGTCGGCGAGGGCGAGGTCTACCCGCTCCGGGAGCTGGCGCGCCGCACGCGGATCCTGGAGGAGCTGGTCGCCGAGCGGACCCGGCAGCTCTCCGAGGCGAACGCCGTCCTGGCGCGGGAGGTCGCGGAGCGCACCCGGACCGAGGCGCGGCTCCGGGAGAGCGAGGCGCTGTACCGGTCGATCCTGGACGCGTCCCCCGACGACATCACCATCGCCGACCTCGAGGGGCGGGTCCAGATGGTCTCGCCCGCCGCGCTCTCCATGTTCGGCTTCGACGACCCGGAGCAGGGCAAGGGGCGCCTGGTCACCGACTTCCTCGCGCCCGAGGACCGGGAGCGGGCGATGTCCCGGGTCGCGCTGCTCTTCCAGGGCGTCCCTTCCGGCCCGAGCGAGTACCGCGGCCTGCGCCGGGACGGGACCACCTTCGACATCGAGGTCAACAGCGCCCTCCTCCGGGACGCCGGGGGGCGGCCGCTCAAGCTCCTGGTGATCGCCCGCGACATCACCGCCCGCAAGCAGACCGAGGCCGCGCTGCGCAAGGCCGTCGCCCAGATCCGGACGCTGCACGGCCTCCTCCCCATCTGCATGCACTGCAAGCAGATCCGGGACGACCGGGGCCACTGGAGCCCGGTGGAGGTCTACGTCCGCGAGCGCACCGACGCCGAGTTCAGCCACGGCCTCTGCCCCAGCTGCCTCGCGGCGCGCTACCCCGACTTCGAGAAGGACGGCGAGGAGCCCTCCCGGCCCTGAGGGGGCGACCCGCGGCGGGGGCGCGCAGCCGCGGCCGGGCGGGGGCGCGCGCGTCCGCGGGTTGACGCGCGCATGCTGCGTCTTGTATACACAAGGCGCGACCGACGGTCTTCGGAGGCCGGATGGAGCTCCTGCAGCAGGCGGACGCGGCACCCAGGCGATCCTGGCGCACCCTGGCCGCGCGGAAGGCGGCCCGGCTGGCGCGCGCCGCGCCCTTCCTGACCGGGAAGACCGTCCGCACCGACCGGATCGTCGAGGCGCTCGAGGCGGTGCTCGAGCCCGGCGACCGCGTGGCGCTCGAGGGGGACAACCAGAAGCAGGCCGACTTCCTCTCGCGGTCGCTCGCCCGCGTCGACCCGGCGAAGGTCCACGACCTGCACCTGCTCATCTCGAGCATCAGCCGCCGCGAGCACCTCGACCTGTTCGAGCGCGGCGTCGCCCGCCGGGTGGACTTCGCCTTCGCCGGGCCGCAGAGCGTGCGGCTGGCGCAGCTGCTCGAGGACCACCGGCTGGAGATCGGCGCCATCCACACCTACGTCGAGCTGTACGCGCGGATGTTCGTCGACCTGACGCCGCACGTCGCCCTGGTCTGCGCCGAGCAGGCCGACGCCGCCGGGAACCTCTACACCGGGCCGAACACCGAGGACACGCCCACCATCGTGGAGGCGGCGGCCTTCCGGCACGGGCTGGTCATCGCCCAGGTGAACGAGCTCTCCGAGGCGCTCCCGCGGGTGGACATCCCGGGGTCCTGGGTGGATCTGGTGGTGGTGGCCGACCGCCCCTTCGCGGTCGAGCCGCTCTTCACGCGCGACCCGCGCCACGTGAACGAGCTGCAGATCCTCATGGGGATGATGGTGATCCGCGGCATCTACGAGCGCCACGGCGTCACCTCGCTCAACCACGGCATCGGCTTCGACACCGCGGCCATCGAGCTCCTCCTCCCCACCTACGGCGCGTCGCTCGGCCTGCGCGGCAAGATCTGCCGGAACTGGACGCTCAACCCGCACCCGACGCTCATCCCGGCCATCGAGAGCGGCTGGGTCGAGAGCGTCCACTGCTTCGGCAGCGAGGTCGGGATGGAGGCCTACACCCGCGCGCGCCCCGACGTGTTCTTCACCGGGCCGGACGGGAGCCTCCGGTCGAACCGGGTGCTCTGCCAGCTCGCCGGCCAGTACGGCGTGGACCTCTTCATCGGCTCGACGCTGCAGATGGACGGCGACGGCAACTCCTCGACGGTGACCCTCGGCCGCCTGGCCGGCTTCGGCGGCGCGCCGAACATGGGGCACGACCCCGGCGGCCGCCGCCACGCCTCGCCGGCCTGGCTCGACCTGATCACCGGCGAGGGGGACGTGGTGCGCGGGCGCAAGCTCGTCGTGCAGCTCGCCGAGACCTTCCAGAAGGGCGGTCAGCCGGTGATCGTCGAGTCGCTGGACGCGGTCCAGGTCGGCCGGGCCGCCGGGATGCCGATCGCGCCGGTGATGATCTACGGCGACGACGTGACCCACGTGGTCACCGAGGAGGGGATCGCCTACCTCTACAAGGCCCAGGGCGCGGAGGAGCGCCGCGCCGCCATCGCCGCCGTCGCCGGGGCGACGCCGATCGGGCTGCGGGCCGATCCGGGCCGGACCGCGGCGCTGCGCCGGCGCGAGGTGGTGGCCTTCCCCGAGGACCTCGGGGTCCGCCGCGGCGACGCGAAGCGGTCCCTCCTCGCCGCCCGCAGCGTCGAGGACCTGGTCGCCTGGTCCGGCGGGCTCTACCGCCCGCCCTCGCGCTTCCGGAGCTGGTGACCATGCCCTCCCTCGCCCGGGCCCCTTCGCCCCCGGCGCCGGCCGCCGGCCCCGCGGCGCTCGCCGGGCACGCGGTCGCCGCGCTGGTGGACGAGGCGCAGCTCACCCCCAAGCCCGGGCTGGTGGACCGGCGCGGCAGCGGCGCCGACGCCGACCTCGACCTCGAGACCATGCTCGCCTCCGCCCGGGCGCTGCGCGGCGCCTTCGCCGCGATGGCGGCCGCCGCCGCCGGGCGAGCGCCCGGCC
>JAJXSQ010000081.1 GCA_021784495.1 Myxococcales bacterium
GCGCGCCGGGCCGGCGCCGCCGGCTCCCGCACCGCCCGCCGCCGCGCCTTCGCCAGGTCGCGCCGGTAGGTCCCCTCCTCCCGCTCCCGCGCGCTCCGCATCCAGAGCCGCTCGTAGGCGATGAACCGGGCGTGGAGCGACTGGATCCGGAAGCGGAGGCCGGTGTTCCGGGTGAAGGCGCTCTTCAGGAGCAGGACCCGCTTGCGGGTCTCCTCGCGCGCCTTGGCCGGCTCCAGCCGCTCGACGCCGAGGAAGTACATCTCGTAGCGGGCCTTGAGCTCCTCGACCTCCTCCTCGAGGGCGGCGCACTGCGCGGCGAGCTCGTCGCCGGCGCTGCGCCGCCGCCCGCTCGAGTCCTGGGGCTGATCCGGCGCGGAGGGTGCGCCCGGCCGGGCGCCGGGCTTCGACGGGGGGACGGCCACGCGGCGACTTTAGACGACCGGCCGCGATTCGGGAACCGCGCCGCCCGGGGGGCCGGCGCCGGCCCGGGCGCGCGGTCCGCTCAGCTCGCCGCCGCGGTCCGCCGCCGCCAGGCGAGCGCCTGCGTCGCGGCCAGCGCCGCGCCGGCGGCGAAGATCAGCATCGAGGTCCAGGTCCCGACCCCGAGGCCGGCCACCATCCCCCGCTCGACGTCGCCCCGGAAGGACTCGACGGTGCTGCGCAGCACCGCGTAGAGCATGAGCCAGACGGCGAGCACCTGCCCGTGGAACCGCTTGTGCGGCCGGACCCAGAGCACGAGGAGGAGGAAGAGCCCCAGCTCCCCGAAGGACTCGTAGAGCTGGGTCGGGTGGAGCGGCAGCGTCGCCGTCCGGTCGGCGGTGAGGAAGGCGTCCGGGTCGGCGCGGCCGGCGAAGGTCTGGTAGGCGAGCGACTGCGGCGGGAAGCTGGCCAGCCAGGGGAGCTTGTCGTGGGCCACCTCCCCCCAGCAGCAGCCGGCGGAGAAGCAGCCGAGCCGGCCGAAGAAGTGGCCGATGGCGACCGAGGGGATGAGCGTGTCGGCGTGGGCCAGGAAGCTCATCCCGTGGCGGCGCATGTAGAGCCAGGCGGTGAGGGCGGCGGCGATGAAGCCGCCGTAGAAGACCAGCCCGCCCTCCCAGAAGGCGAGCACCCGCGGGATCCGGCCGAGCGGCGTCGCGACCAGGAACGCGCCGGGGCCGAAGTAGTCGCCCCAGTTGACCAGGATGAAGTAGATCCGGCTCCCCACGAGCGCCGCGACCAGGATCCAGAACGCCAGGTCGGCGATCCGCTCGGGGTCCTGGCCGACGCGACGGGCCTCGCGCTGCGCCAGCCAGATCCCGACGATGAACCCGGTGGCGATGAGCAGGCCGTAGGTGTGGAGCGGCAGGCTCACCGTGCGGTCGAGGAGCCCGGACCGCCAGAGGGCGGCGGCGCCGGCGGCCAGCCCGGCGATCACCCAGGCGTCGTCCCGGAGGGCGCCGAGGAGCGAGGCGGGGCGCCCCTCGCGCCGCTCCCGGCGGACCCAGCCGAGCGCGCGGAGGACGGCCAGGAGGACGGCGAAGGCCACCACCGCGGGCCGGGCGAGCCACGCGGGGATGGTGAGGGTGAAGAGGACGGGGAGCATCGTGGAGGACCTCGGGCCCGCCCTTCGGCCGGCCCTCTCGGAAGGCGCGAGCCGGCCGTTTCATTCCCGGGCGGCCGCGCCCTCCTTGGCCGGCGCGGGGTGGAGCACGAGGAGGATCACGCCGACGACGATCATCGAGTCGGCGAGGTTGAAGGTCGGCCAGGCGAGGTCCGGCCGGTTCCACCAGTGCCAGTCGATGAAGTCGACGACGTAGCCGCGGGCGAGCCGGTCGAGGAAGTTCCCGACCGCCCCGGCGAGCACCAGCGAGAGGGCCACCCGGAGGAGCCGCCGCTCCGGCGGGACCCGCCGGTAGGTGACCAGGATGAAGGCCACGGCCGCGAGGGTGATGAGGGAGAAGAGCGCGTCCCGCCCGCCCGGGGAGAGATCCCGGAAGAGCCCCCAGGCGGCGCCCGGGTTCTCGGCGTACCGCATCCGCCAGAGCGGGGCGACGACCACGTAGGCCTCGGTGGCGTAGGGCTCGAGGTGGCGGAAGCCGTAGAAGCCGGCGACCTGCCCGGCCAGGGAGCCCTCCCGGCCCCGGAGCGCGGTGGTGAGCCGCGCCACCGCGAGGAACTTGGTCGCCTGATCGGCGGCGACGCCGAGGAGGAGGACGGCGAGGAGCAGCCGCCACCGGCGCGAGGGCGCGCTCACGCGAGGGCCGCCACGCACCGGGGGCAGAGCTCCGGGTGGGCGGCGCTCGCCCCGATGGCCTCGGAGAAGGTCCAGCAGCGGGGGCACTTCGCGCCGGGGGCGCGCGCCACCTCGACCGCGAGGGGGCCGGGCGCGAGGGCGACCGCGGAGACGATGAAGAGGGTGGGGAGCTCCTCGCGGGCCGCCTCGAGGAGCGCGCGGGTCGCGCCGTCCGCCCGGACGGTCACCGCCGCCTCGGTGCTCTTGCCGATGAGCCCCGCGACCCGGGCCTCCTCCAGCCGCTTCTGCACCAGCTCCCGCACCTGGAAGAGCGCCTGGTAGCGCCCCTCGAGCGCCTCGGCGTCGGCGGGCCGCTCGCGCCGCGGCATCCCGGCGAGGAAGACCGAGTCGACCGGGCGCGCCGGCAGGTGGCCCCAGGCTTCGCTCGCGGTGAAGGAGAGGATGGGCGCGAGGAGGGCGAGGAGGTCGTGGGCCACGAGCCAGAGGACGGTGCGGGCGCTCCGCCGGGCGTGGCCGTCGCGGCGGGAGGTGTAGAGGCGGTCCTTGGCGATGTCGAAGTAGAGGCTGGAGAGCTCGACCGCGCAGAGCTGGATCGTCGCGTGGTAGGCGACGTGGAACTCGTAGGCCTCGTAGGCGGCCTGGACCTTCTGGCCCCAGGCGGCGAGGCGGGAGTAGGCCCACCGGTCGAGCGGCTCCAGCTCCGCCACCGGCACCGCGTCGCGGGCCGGGTCGAAGCCGTCGACCGCGCCGAGGGCGTAGCGGATCGTGTTCCGGATCTTGCGGTAGCCCTCGGCGAGCCCGTCCAGGATCTGGTCGGAGAGGCCGATGTCGTCGCGGTAGTCGCTGGCGGCCACCCAGAGCCGGAGCACGTCGGCCCCGTACCGCTTGATGATCTCCTCGGGCTCGATGCCGTTGCCGGCGCTCTTCGACATCGCCTTGCCGTGGCCGTCGAGGATGAAGCCGTGGGTGAGGACCGCCCGGTACGGGGCCTCGCCGCGGATGGCCACCCCGGTGAGCAGCGCCGAGTGGAACCAGCCGCGGTGCTGGTCGGAGCCCTCCAGGTAGAGGTCCACCGGCACGCCGAGCCCCGGGTCCCGCTCCGCCACCGCCGCCCAAGAGACGCCCGAGTCCCACCAGACGTCGAGGATGTCCTGCTCGCGCCGGAAGGCCGTCCCGCCGCAGCGGGCGCAGGCCGCCCCCCCGGTGAGCTCGGCCGCGTCGCGCCGGTACCAGGCCTCGATCCCCTCCTGCTCGACGACGTCGGCCACCCGCCGCATGAGCTCCGGCGACACCAGCGGCTCGCCGCAGCCCTCGCAGTAGAAGACCGGGATCGGCACGCCCCAGGTCCGCTGGCGCGACAGGCACCAGTCCGGGCGGTTCTCGATCATGTTGTGGATCCGGTCCCGCCCCCAGCGCGGGATCCACTGGACCCGGTCGATCTCGGCGAGCGCCCGCTGGCGCATCCCGTCGTGGTCGAGGGCCAGGAACCACTGGTCGGTGGCGCGGAAGACGACCGGCTTGTGGCACCGCCAGCAGTGCGGGTAGCTGTGGCGCAGCGTCGCCGCCGGATCCGAGAGGAGGTGGCCGGAGGCGTGGAGGTCGGCGACGATCCCGGCGTTCGCCTCGAAGATCCGCTGGCCGGCGTAGCGCCCGGCCGCCTCGGTGAAGACCCCCGCCCCGTCGACCGGGTTCAGGACCTCGAGCCCGTAGGCGAGCCCGACCTGGTAGTCCTCGGTGCCGTGGCCCGGGGCGGTGTGGACCAGCCCGGTGCCCGCCTCCAGGGTGACGTGCTCCCCCAGGATCACCGGCGACTGCCGGTCCATGAAGGGGTGGAGGTAGGAGAGCCCCTCGAGCTGCTTCCCCTCGAAGGTGGCGAGCACCCGCTCCGGGTGGGCGAGCGCCGCGGTGACGTGGAGGCCGCCGCCGCCGGTCGCCGCCTCGTGCGCCGCCGGCGAGTGCGCGGTCGGCGCGTCCCCGGCGACGAGCTCGCCGGGGGCGCACTCCGCGAGGAACCGGGTGAGCAGGTCGCGCGCCACCACCAGCACCGTGCCGGCGAGGTCGTAGGCGACGTAGAGGAAGTCCGGGTGGGCGGCGACCGCCAGATTGGCGGGGAGGGTCCACGGGGTGGTGGTCCAGACGACGAGCCGGGCGCGGCGCCCGGCGAGCGCCGGGTCGGGGAGCGGCGCGGTGAGGTCGAAGGCGACGTGGATCGAGGGGGAGACGTGGTCCTCGTACTCCACCTCCGCCTCGGCCAGCGCCGTCCGGTCGGTGACGCACCAGTAGACCGGCTTCTTGCCGCGGAAGAGGAAGCCGCGCTCGGCGGCGCGGGCCAGCGCCCGGACGGTGTCGGCCTCGTAGCCCCGGGCCATCGTCTCGTAGGGCGCGTCCCAGCGGCCGAAGACGCCGAGCCGCTTGAACGAGACGCGCTGGCGGTCGATCCACTTCCGGGCGTAGGCGCGGCAGGCCCCGATGATCGCCGGGCGATCCATCTCCCGCTTCCGCGCCCCGAGCTCCTTGTCGACCTTCAGCTCGATCGGGAGGCCGTGGCAGTCCCAGCCCGGGACGTAGTCGGCGACCTCGCCCCGCTGGTTGCGGAACTTGACGACGATGTCCTTCAGGATCTTGTTGAGCGCGTGGCCGATGTGGATGTCGCCGTTGGCGTACGGCGGCCCGTCGTGGAGCACGAAGCGGCGCGCCCCCGGCCGCGCGGCGTTGGCGGCGAGGACGCGCGCGAAGATCCCCTCGGCCTCCCAGCCCCGGAGGATCTCGGGCTCCCGCTGCGCCAGGTTGGCCTTCATCGGGAAGGCGGTCTTCGGAAGCTGGATGGTGTCCTTGTAGTCCACGGTCCGTCCTCGGAGGGATCGCGGTTCTAGCAGCGCGCCCCCGCCGGATCAAACGGCCGCGCCGCGCGTGCCCGGCGCGCGGCCCGGCGCGTTGCGCGCGGCGAGGGCGCCCGCTACCCTCCTGGCCTCCCATGCGATCCGCGCGGCCTCCGGTGGCGGAGCACGGCGCGCGCCGACCGCGGCGCGCGCGCCGCCTCGGCGTCGTGATCCTCTCGCGCAACCCGCGGCTCTACTCCACCCGGCGGCTGGTCGAGGCGGCGCGCGCCCAGGGCCACGCGCCGCGCGTGCTCGACACCCTGCGCTGCGACCTGGTCCTGACGCGCGCGCGCCCCCGCATCCTCTATCGCGGCGCCGACCTCGACCCGGCGGCGATCCACGTCGCCATCCCGCGGATCGGCGCCTCGATCACCGGCTACGGCCTCTCGGTCGTGAACCAGCTCGAGCTGATGGGCGTCCCGGTCCTGGCCAGCGCGACCCCCATCGCCCGCTCGCGCGACAAGCTGCGCGCCCTCCAGCTCCTCTCCCGCTTCGGCCTGGAGGTGCCGGCCACGGTCATGTGCCGGTTCCGCGAGGAGGTCCCGGCCGCGGTCGAGCTGCTCGGCGGCCTCCCCTGCATCATCAAGCTCACCCGCGGTTCGCAGGGGATCGGCGTGATGATCGCCGGCTCGATGGCCGAGGTGGAGGGGATGCTCGACACCCTCTGGACCCTCGGGCAGGAGATCATCCTCCAGCAGCTGGTCGCCGAGTCGCGCGGGCGCGACGTGCGCGCGCTGGTGATCGGCGACCGCGCGGTGGCGGCGATGCGGAGGACCGCCCGCGCCGGCGAGTTCCGCTCCAACATCCACCGCGGCGGCGAGGCGACGGCCATCGACCTCCCCCGCGAGTACGCCGAGGCGGCGGTGAAGGCGACCCGGGTGATGGGGCTCGAGGTGGCGGGGGTCGACCTGCTCGAGGCGCGCACCGGCCCGACCATCATGGAGGTGAACGGCTCCCCCGGCTTCGAGGGGCTGGAGGCGGCGACCGGGATCGACATCGCCGGCCTCTACGTCGGGCACGCCGTCGAGTTCGCCCACCGGCGGACCGCCCCGGTCCGCGGGGATCACCTCACCTAGGACCGCGCTGCCTCGAAGGAGGCTGTCGACCGCCTCGCCGGCGCCCGAACCCCCAGGTTCGTCTTGCCCTGGGCGCGCGCGATGGGTAGCGTCGCGCCATGATCGACTCCATAATCAGTCGGCTCGTCGTCGGCGGGATGCTCGCCGCCGGCCTCGCCGCCTTCGCCGTGGCCCTGGTGGTCCGGCTGGCGCCGCTCCTCGGGCTGCGGCGCGAGGTGCGCTGGGACCGCCCCGCCGAGCGGCTCCGGGCGCTCCTCCGCTTCGGCCTGGGCCAGCGCCGGCTCGTCGATCCGGAGGAGCGGGTCGCCGGCCTGCTCCACGTCGTCATCTTCGCCGCCTTCCTCGTCCTCGCGCTGCGGACGATCACCCTCTTCGGGATGGGGCTCACCGGCGACCTCGCCTTCCACCTCCCCGGGCTCGGCGCCGGCTCGCCCGCCGGCCAGGGCTACGCCCGGCTCCAGGAGGCGGTCGTCTGGGCCGCCCTGCTCGCCTCGCTCGGCTTCCTCTGGCGGCGGCTGGTCACCCGGCCCGACCGGCTCACCCGCTCCTTCGAGGGGACGCTGGTCCTCGGCTTCATCGCCGGCCTCATGGTCACCGAGCTGATCTTCGAGGCGAGCCCGCCGGATCCGGCGACCGGCGGCTCGGCGCTCGGCCTCGCCGCGCTCCTCGCCCACCTCGCGCTGATCCTCCTCTTCCTGAACTTCCTCCCGCACGGGAAGCACTTCCACGTCCTCACCGGCCTCCCGGCGGTCTTCTTCGCCCGGCTCCCGCCGCGGGCGCGCCTCGCCAAGCTCGACCTCGAGGCCGAGGAGGCCCGCTTCGGCGCCGCCACGGTGAAGGATCTCTCCTGGAAGGAGGGCTGGGACGTCTACAGCTGCACCGAGTGCGGCCGCTGCCAGACCCACTGCCCGACCTACCTGACCGGCAAGCCGCTCAGCCACAAGGAGGTGAACCGGGCCCTCCGCCGCCACCTCGCCGAGGTCGGGCCGACCCTGGTCGAGCTGGCGCGCGCCGCCGATCCCGCGGCCCGCGAGGCGATCGCCGCCCGGCTCCCGCCGCTCGCCGAGATCGTCCCGCCCGAGACCTCCTGGTCCTGCACGACCTGCGGCTGGTGCGAGACCGCCTGCCCGGTCTTCATCGAGAACGTGCCGCGGCTCGTCGACCTGCGCCGGCAGGCGGTGCTGGTCGACGCCACCTTCCCCGACGAGGCGGCCCGGATCTTCAAGGGGATCGAGACCCAGGGCAACCCCTGGGGCATCGGCTCCAACCGCCGGACCGAGTGGTGCGAGGATCTCGCCATCCCCCGGGCGGCGGACGGCGGCGACTACGAGTGGCTCTTCTTCGTCGGCTGCGCCGGCGCCTTCGACGACCGGCAGAAGAAGGTCTCCCGCGCCATCGTCCGGATCCTGCGCGAGGCCGGGGTCTCCTTCGCCATCCTCGGCGACGAGGAGACCTGCACCGGCGACGCCGCCCGCCGCCTCGGCAACGAGTACCTCTTCCAGACCCAGGCGAGCGCGCTGGTCGAGACGCTGAACGGCCGGGGGGTGAAGAAGATCCTGGTCCAGTGCCCCCACTGCCTCAACACCCTCGCCAACGAGCTGCCCGACTTCGGCGGCCGGTACGAGGTCGTCCACCACGCCGAGCTGATCGCCCGGCTGGTCGCCGACGGGCGCCTGCGCCCCGGCGCCGCCGAGGGGCTCGCCGGGGCGGCGGTCACCTATCACGACCCGTGCTACCTGGCGCGCTGGAACGGCGTGGTCGAGCCCCCGCGCGCCGCCCTCGGCGCCGTCGGCGTCCACCCGGTGGAGATGGCGCGCAGCGGCCGGCAGGGCTTCTGCTGCGGGGCCGGCGGCGGGCGGATGTGGCTCGAGGAGAAGCTCGGCTCCCGGGTGAACCAGGCCCGCGTCGCCGAGGCGGCGGAGACCCTCGGCCCCGCCGGCGGCGTGGTCGCCACCGCCTGCCCGTTCTGCCTCACCATGGTGAAGGACGGGATCGCCGAGACCGGGCGCGAGGAGTCGCTGCGGGCGCTCGACGTCGCCGAGATCGTCGCCCTCGGCCTTCCGCGGCGCGAGGCGCCCTGAGCGCGTGGCCCGCCCGGGCGGCCGCTCACCGCCGCCCGGCCGCCCCGGGCGGCGCCGCGC
>JAJXSQ010000082.1 GCA_021784495.1 Myxococcales bacterium
GAGCCCGTTCCTCACCTACTTCGAGGACGAGTCGCGCCCGCAGACGAAGCTCGATCGGGACATCGGCGGCGGCATGGGGGTGTCGATCGGGCGGCTCCGCCCCGACGCCCTCTTCGACTACCGCTTCGTCGCCCTCTCGCACAACACGGTGCGCGGCGCGGCCGGAGGCGCGGTCCTCACCGCCGAGCTCCTGGTGAAGGACGGCTACATCTCGGCGAAGTAGGGCACCGCCCTCCGGGGAGGGCCTCCCGGGCGAACTTCGGGGACGGCGCGGGCGGCTCGGCTCCCTGTCCCACGAAGCAGGCCCCCCCCCGAAGGCGCCTTCCCCTGACGCGCCGCACACCCTACCTTTCGGGGTCGATGCTCCCACCGGGGATCTCTCGCGAGTCGACCGAGGTCGACGCGGCAGTGGCGCGCCTCCGTGAGGCGGCGCCCGGCTGGAGCCGCGCGCCGCTCCGCGACCGGATCGCGCTCGCCCACGCGCTCGCGGACGGCGTCGCCCGCACCGCCGCCCGGGCGGTGCAGCTCGCCTGCGAGGCGAAGCGGATCGATCCCGCCTCGCCGGTGGCCGGCGAGGAGTGGACCACCGGCCCCTACGTCACCCTCCGCATCCTCCGCCAGCTGGCCCGGTCGCTCGAGGAGCTCCGGCGCCGCGGCACCACCCCCATCGGCCGGCTCGGCGAGGCGCCCGACGGCCGGCTCACGGCGCGGGTCTTCCCGATGGGGACCATGGACCGGCTCCTCTTCCCCGGGCTCGAGGCCGAGGTCCACCTCGAGGCGGGCGTCGGCCCGACCGAGTTCCACGAGTCGCGCGGGCGGTTCCACCTCCGGCCCGATCACGCCGGGCGGGTCTGCCTGGTCCTCGGGGCCGGGAACGTGAACGCCATCCCGGCGACCGACGTCCTGACGAAGCTCTTCAACGAGGGGAAGGTCTGCCTCCTGAAGCTCAACCCGGTGAACGCCTACCTGGCGCCCGTGCTCCTGGAGGCCTTCGCGCCGGCGATCGCGCGCGGCCTGGTCGCGCTCGTGGACGGCGACGCCGGGGTCGGGGCCGAGCTCTGCCGCCACCCGGGGGTCGACGAGATCCACGTCACCGGCTCCGACCGGACCCACGACCTGATCGTCTGGGGCCCGCCGGGCCCGGAGCGCGACGCGCGGCGCGCGCGCGGGGCGCCGCTCCTCGACAAGCCGATCACCAGCGAGCTCGGGAACGTCACCCCGGTCCTCGTCGTCCCCGGCGGCTGGGACGAGCGGTCGCTCGCCTTCCAGGCCGAGGGCGTCGCCGGGATGGTGGCCCACAACGGCTCGTTCAACTGCATCGCCGCCAAGATGCTCGTCACGCCGCGCGGCTGGCCGCTGCGCGCGCGCTTCCTCGAGCTGGTGATGGCCGCGCTCGCCCGGACGCCGGCCCGTTGGGCCTTCTACCCCGGCGCCGCCGCGCGCCACCGGGCCCTCGCCGAGGGGCGCACCGACCGGCGATCGACCGGCGGCGGGGAGGAGGGCACCCTCCCCTGGACCCTCCTGCCCGGCCTCGATCCGGCCAGCGCCGATCCGGCCTTCACCACCGAGCCCTTCTGCTCGATCCTCTCCGAGGTGAGCGTCGGCGGCGACGATCCGGCCGAGTTCCTCGACGCCGCGGTGCGCTTCGCGAACGAGCGGCTCTGGGGCACCCTCGCCGCGACGATCCTCGTCCACCCCCGCGCGGCGCGCGATCCCTCGCACCAGGCGGCGCTCCAGCGCGCCATCCGGGCGCTGCGGTACGGGACGGTCACCGTCGACACCTGGGCCGGGGTCGCCTTCGCGCTGGGGACGACGCCGTGGGGCGCCTACCCGGGGTCGACGCTCGCCGACGTCCAGAGCGGGCGCGGCGTCGTCCACGACACGCTGATGCTCGACCGGGTCGAGAAGTGCGTCCTGCACCACCCGGCGGTCGCCTTCCCCAAGCCGCTCTTCTTCCCGTCCCACCGGACCGCCCACCGGGTCGGCGAGCGGCTGGTGGCGCTCGAGGGGCGCGGCGGGATCGCGGCGCTGCCGGGCGTCGTCGCGGCCGCGGTGCGGGGCTAGCCATGGCGGGGGGCGCGTGCGCGGCTACCTGATCTCCTGGCTGGCGCGGCGCGCCGCCGGCGCCGGGCTCACCGGCTTCCTCGAGGAGCGGCCCGAGGACTGGCTCGTCTGGGAGGCGGGCCCCTGGCGCCCGACCTACCAGAACCGGGAGACCCTGGAGCAGGAGGGGGCGCGCTCGAGCGTGCCGCAGGGGATCGGCGAGTCGCTGGCGATCGCCCTGGAGCCGCGGCCCGACCGGCCCTACGTCTCCCTCGGCCGGGCGCCGGACAACGACCTGGTCATCGACGACGCGACCCTGTCGCGCCTCCACCTGCTCCTCGAGCGGCGCCCGGAGGGCTGGGCGGCGCGGGACGCCGGCTCCACCAACGGGACCTGGATCGAGGGGGAGCGGCTCGGGCCCGACCCGGTCGTGCTGGTCACCGGCACCCAGATCCTCGCCGGCTCGGTCCGCTTCACCTTCTACGACGCCGGCGGCCTCTACCTCCGGCTGCGCGGCGCCCCGTAGGGCGTCACTCCTCGACGTAGTCGAGGTCCGCCCCGAAGGTCTCGCGCAGCCCGGACGCGGCCGCGAAGGCCACCACCAGGCAGGCGGCGCCGATCGCCAGGGCGGCGGGCACCGGCCCGGAGCCGTCGCGGACCAGCCGGTAGCCGGCGACGATGGGGACCACCAGGCCGCGGACGAAGTTCGGGACGCTGGTCGCCACCGTCGCCCGGAGGTTGGTGCCGAACTGCTCGGCGCCGATGGTCACGAAGATCGCCCAGTAGCCCGACGCCACCCCGAGGAAGACGCAGAGCCCGTAGAAGAGCTCCGGCGACGCCCCCCGGCCGAGGACGAAGTAGGCGCCGATGGCGACGGTGAGGAGGCCGAGGAAGAGGAGGACCACCCGCCGCCGGCTGCGGAGGAGCTGCGAGAGCGTGCCGCTCGCCAGGTCTCCGGCCACGAGGCCGAAGTAGAAGGCGGCGATCGCGTTGCCGGACAGGACCGGCCCGGCGACGCCGATGGCCGGGGCGAGCTCGGGGGAGAGCCCCATGAGCACCGCCTGGGCGAACCAGATCGGGATCCCGATCAGGACCGACTGGGCGAAGCGGGTGAAGCGGTCGCGCCGGGTGAACAGGCTCAGGAAGGCGCCGCGGGGGACGTCCCGCCCCTCGAGCGACCGGAACATCCCCGACTCGGCGACGCCGATGCGCAGGACGAGCAGGAGGAGGCCGAGCCCGCCGCCGCTGAAGTAGGCCGCCCGCCAGCCGAAGTGGCCGGCGAGGAGGTTCGCGAAGACGGCGCCGGAGACGCCGACCGCGGCCACCAGCATCGTCCCCAGGCCGCGGCGCGACGCCGGCAGGATCTCCGCCACCAGGGTCACCCCCGCGCCGAGCTCGCCGGCGAGCCCCACGCCGGCCACGAAGCGGCAGGCGGTGTAGGCCTCCACGCCGTGGACGAGGCCGTTGGCCAGCGTCGCCAGCGAGTAGAGGGTGATCGACCCGAAGAGGATCTGCAGCCGGCCGCGCCGGTCGCCCAGGATCCCGAAGACGACCCCCCCGAGGAGCATCCCGACCATCTGGACGCTCAGGACGTTCACGTACCAGTCGGTCGCCGCCTTGCCGGTGATCCCCATCGACGCGAGGCTCGGCTTCCAGAGGATCGAGAAGAGGACCAGGTCGTAGATGTCGACGAAGTAGCCGAGCGCCGCCACCACCACCGCGGCGCCGAGGAGCGCGCCGCCGAGCTGCTTGCCTGTCCGGGGATCGTTCGCCATGGGTGACGGGAAGAACAGCAAGATCCGCCGCCGCTGGCAAGCCCGACGTGCGCCGCCCCCGCCGGCGGGGGAGGGCCCGGGGCGCCGGCGGCCCGCTCACCGGCCGGCGAGCGTCCGCCGGAGCGCGAGGCGCGCCTCCCGCCGCGCCACCGCCGCCCGCTCCCGGCGCCGCTCCTCCTCGGAGGCGGCGGCGAGGGGCGGCAGCTCGGTGGGGCGGCCGTCCGGGCCGAGGGCGACGAAGGTGAGCCAGGCGTTGCAGCAGCGCCGCCGCTCGCCGGTCATCGGGTCCTCCGTCGAGACCTCCACCCCCACCTCGAGCGAGGTCCGGAAGACGGCGTTCACCTGGGCCGCCAGGATGGCGATCTGGCCGATGCGGACCGGGGAGAGGAAGTCGAGCTGGTCGATCGAGGCGGTGACCACCGGGAGGCGCGCGTGGCGCATCGCGGCCATCGCCGCGGCCAGGTCGGTCCACTGCATGACCGTCCCGCCGAAGGCGCTCCCGAGGACGTTGGCGTGGCTCGGCATCACCAGCTGGGTCATCTCGACGCGCGAGGCGGCGGGGGCGACGGGGTCCATGGGCGCGTAGTATCCTCCCCTTCCCTCTCCGGAGCACCTCATGCCGCTCGACGTCCGGCTGCTCGACTACGCCCGCGATCCGCTCGCCAAGCTCTACGGCGCCTACCGCACCTGCTACACGCCCAAGACGCCCGGGGAGGTCTGGGAGGAGATCGCCGACGGCCGGATCGCCCCGGACGACATCCGCGCCTTCGTGGCCGAGCGGCTCAAGACCGGCCACGCCTCGCCCCTCGAGCAGGTCGTCTTCTGGTTCGGGATCGGCGGGGTCTCGCGGTCCCTCTCCCACCAGTTCGTCCGCCACCGGATCGGGATCAGCTTCGAGCAGCAGTCCCAGCGCTACGTCCGCTACCGCGAGGAGCGGCTCGACTACGTCATGCCGCGGACCTGGCGCGAGCGCGGGCTCGGCGACGACTACGACCGGCTCATGGGCGAGATCACCCGGGTCTACCAGGCGGCCCTCGCCGCCGGGGTGCCGGCCGAGGACGCGCGGTTCGTCCTCCCCAACGCCACCCCGACCAACTTCCAGGTGATGGTCAACTTCACCGAGCTGCTGCACATCGCCGACCTCCGGCTCTGCTGGCGCGCCCAGTGGGAGATCCGCCACATGGTGGCCCTCATGCGCCGCGAGGTGCTGCGGGCGGTCCCGGAGCTCGGCGGGCAGCTCCAGCCGAAGTGCGGGGACCGGCGGATGGGCTACTGCGACGAGCCGATCCAGGAGTGGGGGCGCTGCCCGATCGGGAAGGTGCGGCCGCACAAGGAGCAGCTGCTCGACCTCTTCCGCCGCCAGGGCGCGGGGGGGATGGCGCCGCTCGGCGAGGCCGACCTGCGCTCGGTGGAGGACGCCGGGAACGAGGAGGAGGCGGCGCCGTCCGGCGGCGCCGGCGGACCCTCGGCGCCGGTCGGGCCCTGAGGCGGCGATGCGCACCGCGCTCGTCGCCCTCCTGGCCGCGGCGCTCCTGGCCGCGCCCCTCGCCGCCCGGGCCCAGGCCCGGAACGTCCCCGGCGCGCCCGGCGCGGCCGGGGCGCCGGTCGGCCTCGCCCTCCCGGTCCTGGGCGCCGCCGCGGTCGAGGAGGCGACGGCCCCCTCGGTCAACCCGGCGGGGCTCGGCTTCGTCGGCGCGGCGACGCTCGACTACGCCCACCAGCAGGGCGCCGACGACGCCGGCGGCGCGGGCGACGGCCTCTACGGCGCGGGGCGCCTCGGCCCGCTCGCCGTCGGCCTGTCGACCGAGTGGCTGCGCCCGGGGATCGGCGGCGGTCCCCGGTACCAGCTCACCACGCTCGGCCTCGCGGTCGGCGACGGCGAGGCCTTCTCCGCCGGCGCCGCCTATCGCTGGTGGACGACCGCCGCCTCCACCCTGCCCTCGACCGCCGCCGACCTGGGGCTCACCTGGCGCCCGTGGCGCCACCTCTCCCTCGCCGTCGCGGTGCTCGACGCCGGCGCCCGCGCCGGCGGGGAGCCCCTCCCCGCGCGCCTCGACGCCGGGGCGGCGGCGCGCCTCCTCGGCGACTCCCTCACCGTCTCGGCCGACCTGGTCGGGGACGACCGCGGCCGCGCCTCGCCGTCGGCCACCGGGGCCGCCCTGGGGGCGGCCCTCGAGCTGCCCGCCGGCATCTTCCTGTCGGCCCAGGTGCTCCTCCCGCTCCCGACCGGCGCGGCCGCCGACCGGACGACCGCGGTCATCGTCGCGGTGGGCTGGAACGAGCCGCAGAGCGGCATCGTCGCCGGGGTGACGACCCGCGGCGCGGCGACCGGATCGGTGCTCCAGCTCCGCTCCTCCGCCGAGCGCTACCCGACGGTGGCGGCCGGCGGGCAGGTGCCGTCGCTGGACGTCGCCGCCGCCCTCGAGCCGGCGCGGACGCCCCTGCTCCGGCTCGATCGCCGCGAGCCCGACCGCTGGGGCGATCTCCTGGAGCAGCTCGACGCGGCGCGGCGCGATCCGGAGGTCGGCGCCGTCGCGCTGGTGATCGACGAGCTGCCGATCGGGGCGGGCCGGATCGAGGAGCTGCGCGGCGCCGTCCTCGCGCTCCGCCGGACGAAGCCGGTCCTCGTCTACCTCACCGGCGGCGCGACCCGGGAGGTCTGGCTCGCGAGCGCGGCCACCGCCGTCGCCGCGCCGCCCACCTCGACCATCCTGGTGAACGGCGTCGCGCGCTCGACCCTCTACCTCCGCGACGGCCTGGCCCGGCTCGGGATCGCGGTGGAGGTCGCCCGGGCCGGCGCCTACAAGTCGGCCCCCGAGCCGCTCACCCGCGCCGGCCCGTCGCCGGAGGCGAGCGAGATGAACGGCGCGCTCCTCGACGACGTCTTCGAGCGGCTCACCGCCGACGTCGCGGCCGGGCGCCACCTCGAGGTCGCGCGGGTCCGGTCCCTCGTCGACCGGGGGATCCTGGGGGCCGAGGAGGCGCGCGACGCCGGGCTCCTCGACGCGGTCCTCTGGCCCGACGAGCTCGACCGGTGGGCCTCGGAGCGGCTCGGCCGGCGGGTCCGGCTCGATCCCCGCTGGAGCGCCGGCCTGGAGCGGGTGGCGCGGCGGTGGGGGCGGCCCCCGGCCATCGCCGTCGTCCGGATCGACGGGCCCATCATCCCCGGGCGCAGCCGCGCCGCGCCGCTCGGGGCCGGGCGGTTCGTCGGCGCCGCCACCGTGGCCGAGCAGCTCCGCCGGGCGGTGGGGGATCCCCGGGTCCGGGCGATCGTCCTCCGGATCGACTCCCCGGGCGGCGACGCGACGGCGTCGGCGGAGCTCTGGCGGGCGGTCGAGCAGGCCGCCCGGAAGAAGCCGGTGATCGCCTCCCTGGGCGACGTCGCCGCGAGCGGCGGCTACCTGGCGGCCGCGGCGGCGACGGCCATCGTGGCCGAGCCCTCGACCCTCACCGGGTCGATCGGCGTCTTCGGCCTCAAGCCGGATCTCTCGGGGCTCCTGGCGAAGCTGTCGATCGCCCGGGACGTCCAGGCCCGCGGCAGGTACGCCGACGCCGCCTCCCCGTTCAAGCCCTGGACGCCGGGGGAGCGGGCCGCGGTGGAGCGGCGGATCGAGGCCTTCTACCAGAGCTTCGTCGACGAGGTGGCGGCCGGGCGCCACCTGTCGATCGCCGAGGTGGAGGCGGTCGCGGCGGGGCGGGTCTGGACCGGGAGCCAGGCGCTCGCGCGGCGCCTCGTCGATCGGCTCGGCGGCTTCGCGGAGGCGGTGGCGCTCGCGCGGGAGCGCGCCGGCCTCGCGGCGGACGCGCCCTGGGCCCTGCGCCGCGAGGAGGACGACGACCTGGGGGTCGAGCTCTCGATCCCGGTCGGCGCCGGCGCCGCCGAGGAGCTCGCGCGCGCGCTGGCGCTGCTGCCGGAGCTCCGGACCGCCGCCCTCCTGCCGCGCCTCGGGACCGTGGTCGCGCTCCCCGTCGAGTGGGTCGACCCGGCCCCCCGGCGCTGAGGCCGGACCGGGTTCTCGGGGCGCGCTCGACGAAAGGCTTTCGCCGGGCGGCCAATCTTGCTATGGATGCCGGGTCATCCCCCGCCAGCGACCTCGGGTTGCAGCGGAGGGTTGACTTCCCGGTCGGCCTGCCACGTAGCGCACCACCGGACGCCGCCCAAGGGGCGGCGCGGATGCGCCGGCCGCCACTCCAGTAGAGACGTAGGACGCGCGACGGGCGACTCGCCCTGGGCGCGGCAGACACCACATGAACGAGACGCACGAGACCCCGTCGACGGATCAGGGCGCACTCCCGGCCCCCACGTCCACCCCGACCGCCGTCGCCGACGAGGGGCACGCCCCGTCGGGCGGCGCGCCCCAGGGCGGCTCGGGCGGCCCCCCGGGAGGTCCCGAGGGGCCGGGCCAGGGCCGCCGCCGCCGCCGGCGCCGGGGA
>JAJXSQ010000083.1 GCA_021784495.1 Myxococcales bacterium
GGGTGGCGCCGTCGCCGGCGACGCGCCGGACGGGGTCGATGGCGGCCGAGAGGGGGCAGGCGCCCGCGAGCGCCAGCTTGGCCATCCCGAAGGCGGCGCGGGGGTGAGCGGGAGAGCGAGCGAGCGCGGCGGCGTAGGCCGCGCGAGCCCCGGCGGCGTCCTGGCGGCCGCGGCGCAGGAGGTCGCCCTCGACGGCGAGGGCGGCGACGAGGCCCGGCTCGGCGGTGGCGGCGGCCGTGGCCGGCTCGATCCCCGCCTCCGGGTTGCCGGCGGCGAGCGCGAGCCGACCCTCGAGCGCCCCGGCCCACGGCGAGGCCCCGGCGCGAGAGGCGTAGGTGGCGCCGTCGCCCACCGCGCCGCGCCCGAGGGCGAGGGTGGCGGCCGCGAGGTCGGCCCAGACCGGGACCGGATCGGCGCGTCCCGGCTCGACGATCAGGCCGTCCGCCTCGGCGCCGAGGGACGGCTCCCGGTAATCGGTCGCCAGCCATGCGAGGGCGAAGGCACGCATCGATCCGGCCCCGAGGGGATCGATCGCGCTCACCGGCTCGAGCATCTCGGCGGCCTGGCGGTATCCGGCGGCGGTGTCGAGGGCGAGGAGCCGCTCGGCGCGGGACATCGCCAGGGCGACGACCCGGTGGCGGTGGTGGACGCGATAGACGAGCAGGGCGACCGCGAGCAGCAGGACCCCGGCGGAGGCCGCGACGACCCTCCCGCTCGCGCGGCGCCGCGCCGGGGGGGGATCCCCGTGCCCGCGACCCGGCGGTTCGCTCGCCCCGGGGGGCGGCCCGTATCCCGCGGCGTCGATCTCGGCAGCGTCGACGGGCTGCGCTCCTCCGGACGGTTCGCTGGTGGCCATCGCCGGCGAATCCTAACGCACCCGGGGGGCTGCCACTCGCCGTCCTTGTGGCGCAGGCGCGGCTGGCCTCAGCTCCCCTTGACCTCGCGATCGTCCTCGCGCGCGACCCCCGAGAGGACGTCGTTCACGGAGGGGAAGCGCATGATCTCGCCGCGCGCGATGCGCCAGGCCTGCTGCACGATCCAGGAGAGCGACCGGTCCTGGCGGTTGGCCTCCGCCTGGATCTCGTTCAGCATGTCCTCCGGGAAGTAGAGCGATTGCTTGCGCTTGTCGGTGCCGGGCATCGTTGCTCCGTGCGGGTAGAGATGTGGGATAGTTGGGGGCCTTGTACGATGGCGGTTCCAGGGGGTCAAGGCAACTCGATCGGGCGAGGGGCCTCGACGAGATCGCGGAATCCCGAAAAAAAAGGGGAGCCGGCAGTGATGCCGGCTCCCCGTGGGCCCAGAGGGGGAGGGGGGGGACCCCTGGACCCAACTACACCCGCTTTAATGGCGGTGCGATGGTGAAACAAGGAAAGAGTGGCGAACTATTCCGTCGAACCTCCCAGGCCGGCCGCGAGCGCGCGGGGGAGCCGGTTTTCCCCCCATCTGCAGCCCGGCTCCGGACGTCACGCTCACCCCCGTCCATCATCCTTGGGACCGCACCAGGATTCGGCCAGGGCCCGAAGAGGCATGGCGGGGGGATGCGGTGAGTGCGCAGGCCTTCCCGGCCCTGGTCGCCCAGACGATCCGCCGGCGCAGGCTCGCCAGCAGGGAGGACCGCGTCCTCGTTGCGCTTTCTGGCGGTGCGGACTCCACCTCCCTCGCGGTGGCGATGTCGATCCTTCGCTCGGAGGGGGAGCTCTCGTGGGTCGGAGCGCTCCACGTCGACCACGGGCTTCGGGAAGGGGGGGCGGCCGAGGCCGCCTGCGCCCGGGAGACCTGCGAGCGCTTCGGGATCCCGTTCGCGGCCGTCCGCGTGACGGTCGGGAAGGGGAACCTGCAGGCGGAGGCGCGGCGCGCTCGCTACGCGGCCCTCCGTGCCGAGGCGACGCGAGTCGCCGCGACCCTCATCGCGACCGGCCACACCCGGACGGACCAGGCCGAGACCGTACTGATGCGCCTCTTGCGGGGGAGCGGCGCCCGGGGCCTCGGAGGAATCCCTCCCCGTCGGGGGGAGATCATCCGGCCGCTCCTCGATCGCTCGCGCACGGAGGTCGAAGCCTGGCTGAGCCAGATCGGCGTCGCCTGGCGCGAGGATCCGACCAATTCGGTACCCCGCTACACCCGGAACCGCCTCCGCCTCGAGGTCTGGCCGGCGCTCCTCCGGCTCAACCCCGCGCTGGAGCGGGCGCTCGCCCGCGCCGCGGACCTGCTCCGGGACGACGAGCGCGCGCTCGACGCCCTGGCGCGCGCGCTGATCGGGGGAGGAGAGGCGGTCTCCCTCCAGGAGCTCGCGGCGGCGCCGGCGGCCGTCCGGCGGCGGGTCGTGCGGCGGCTGGCGGCGCGCGCCGGCGGGGAGGGGGCCCGACCGGAGGCCGCGCACGTCGAGGCGGTGCTGGCGCTCGCCGCGGGCGCCGCCCCCGGTGCGGCCGAGCTGCCGGGAGGGCTCGAGGCCCGGACCGTCGCGGGGCGGCTGGCGATCGGGCCACGCGCCGCTCGCCCGCGGCTCCCCGGCATCCCGCCGCAGCGGATCGCCGGGCCGGGCGCCTACCGGGTCGACGGCCTCGGCCTCTCGGTGGAGATCGCCGGCACCCCGCCGCCGCCCGGGTGGCCGCTCGACCTGCGCACCCGGCGGCCAGGGGACCGCTTCCGCCCGACCGGCGCGCCCGGGGGGAAGAAGCTGAAGGCGTGGCTCATCGACCGGAAGATCCCCCGGGAGCGGCGCGACCGGCTCCTCCTGCTGGCCGCGGGCCAGGTGGTGCTCGCCATCCCGGAGCTCGGGGTGCACGCCCCCGCCGCCGCCGGCCTCTCGATCCGGCTCGGCTGAGGCGGGCGGGGGTGCGCGCCGCCCCGCGCGGCGAGGCTGCGCGCGCAGGGCCGGGCTGCTATAACCGCCCCGGCAGGTCCCCCGATCGCCGGAGCCGAAGACCTTGAAACAGTCCTACAAGACCGCGCTGCTCTGGGTCTTCCTGATCGTGATGTTCGTCGCGCTCTGGAAGGTCTTCCAGCAGAATCAGCACGAAGCCAAGACCTTCAGCTGGTCGCAGTTCATGGCCAAGGTCGAGTCCGGCGAGGTGAAGGACGTCACGGTGAAGGAGCTCGACTACCTCGGGCACCTCCGCGACAACAGCGAGTTCACGACCACCGGCCCGCTCGACGCCTCGGCGACCATCGCCTCGAAGCTGCTCGAGAAGGGCGTGACCCTGCGCTACGAGAAGCCCGAGCAGGCGTCGTTCTGGGTCCAGGCCGCGTTCCAGTGGCTCCCGCTCGTCTTCATCTTCCTCCTCTTCTTCTTCTTCATGCGCCAGCTCCAGTCGGGCGGGGGCAAAGCGATGAGCTTCGGCAAGTCGCGCGCCAAGCTCATGACCGAGCACCACAACAAGGTCACCTTCGCCGACGTCGCCGGCATCGACGAGTCGAAGGACGAGCTCGAGGAGATCATCTCCTTCCTGAAGGACCCGAAGAAGTTCACCCGGCTCGGCGGGCGGATCCCGAAGGGCGTGCTCCTCATGGGGCCGCCCGGCACCGGCAAGACCCTGCTGGCGAGGGCGGTGGCCGGCGAGGCCGGCGTCCCCTTCTTCAGCATCTCCGGCTCCGACTTCGTGGAGATGTTCGTCGGCGTGGGCGCGAGCCGCGTCCGGGATCTCTTCGAGCAGGGGAAGAAGAGCGCGCCGTGCATCATCTTCATCGACGAGATCGACGCCGTGGGGCGCCACCGCGGCGCCGGGCTCGGCGGCGGCCACGACGAGCGGGAGCAGACGCTCAACCAGCTCCTGGTGGAGATGGACGGCTTCGAGTCGAACGACGGGGTGATCCTGGTCGCCGCGACCAACCGGCCCGACGTGCTCGACCCGGCGCTGCTCCGCCCGGGCCGCTTCGACCGCCGGATCGTGGTGCCGCGCCCCGACATGAACGGCCGCCTCGGGATCCTGAAGGTCCACACCAAGAAGGTCCCGGTGGACCTGACCGTCGACCTCCTCACCATCGCCAAGGGGACGCCCGGCTTCTCGGGCGCCGACATCGAGAACCTGGTGAACGAGGCGGCGCTCTACGCCGCGCGGCGCAACCAGGAGAAGGTCACCGGCGGGGACTTCGAGTTCGCGAAGGACAAGGTGCTGATGGGGTCGGAGCGGCGCTCCATGGTCATCAGCGACCGCGAGAAGCGCACCACCGCGGTCCACGAGGCGGGCCACGCGCTGGTGGCGCGCATCCTCCCCGGCACCGACCCGGTCCACAAGGTCACGATCATCCCGCGGGGGCGGGCCCTCGGGCTCACCCAGCAGCTGCCGCAGGAGGACCGGCTCAACATCAACCAGGAGTTCGCGCTCAACCAGATCGCCATCCTCATGGGCGGGCGGATCGCCGAGGAGATCACCTTCAACCAGAAGACGACCGGCGCCGGGAACGACATCGAGGTCGCCACCAACCTCGCGCGGAGCATGGTCTGCGAGTGGGGCATGAGCGAGAAGCTCGGGCCGCTCGCCTTCGGGAAGAAGGAGGGGGAGGTCTTCCTCGGCCGCGAGATGTCGACGGTCCAGGCCTTCTCCGAGGAGACGGCCCGCTCGATCGACGCCGAGGTGCACCGGATCGTCACCGAGCAGTACGAGCGGGCGCGCCAGGTGCTCCTCGCCCACCGCGACGAGCTCGCGCGGATCGCCGACGCCCTGATCGAGTACGAGACCCTCGACACCGCCGACATCGACGTCATCAGCGGCGGCGGGACGCTCACCCGCGCCCCCCCGGAGAAGCCGATGGTCACCACCGCCGTCGCCGATCGCAAGCGAGCGGCGACGGCCGGTCCGGCCCCCGCCGTCGCGCCGCCCGGCGTCCCCGAGCCGGGGAAGGCCTAGCGGCGGCGTCCGCCCCGGGAGCGCCAGGCCGATGCGCCTCGAGATCGGGGGCCGGATCCTCGAGGGGCCGGGGCCGTTCCTCATGGGGGTGGTGAACGTCACCCCCGACTCCTTCTCCGACGGGGGCCGGTTCCTCGATCCCGGCGCCGCGGTCGCGCGGGCCGAGCGGCTCGCCGCGGAGGGCGCCGACCTGATCGATCTGGGAGGGGAGTCGACCCGGCCCGGCGCGGCGCCGGTGGATGCGGCCGAGGAGCGGCGGCGCGTCGTCCCGGTGATCGAGCGGCTCCGCGCGGCCGGCTTCCGGCTCCCGATCTCCGTCGACACCTGCAAGGGGGAGGGCGCCCGCGCCGCGCTCGACGCCGGCGCGGCGATGGTGAACGACGTCCTCGGCCTCGCCGACCCGGCGCTCGCCCGGGCGGTGGCCGCGGCCGGGGTCCCGGTGGTGGCCATGCACACCCGCGGGCTCCCGGCGGACATGGCCGCGCGGGCCGTCTACCGGGATCTCCTGGCCGAGGTCGCCGCCGAGCTCCGCGCGGCGCTCCGCCGGGCGACCGACGCGGGGATCCGCGAGGAGCAGGTGATCCTCGATCCGGGGATCGGCTTCGCCAAGACCCCCGCCCAGAGCCTCGAGCTGCTGGCGCGCGTCGGGGAGCTCCGCGCGCTCGGGCGGCCGCTCCTCGTCGGGCCCTCCCGCAAGCGCTTCATCGGTCACGCGACCGGGGCGGCGGTGGAGGATCGCCTCCCCGGCACCCTCGCGGCGGTGACCGCCTGCGTCCTCGCCGGCGTGGAGGTGCTGCGGGTCCACGACGTGGCGGCGGCCCGCCAGGCCGCCGACCTGGCCGCGGCGTTGCGCCGGGCTGGCGGCGCGCCCGCGCTGGGGTAGCATGCCCCCCGCCATGGCCGCCCCCCGCAAGAGCAGCTCGCCCCCCCCGCGTCGTCTCTTCGGCACCGACGGCGTCCGCGGCGTCGCCAACGTCCACCCGATGACCGCCGAGATGGCGCTCCAGCTCGGGCGCGCGCTCGCCTTCGTCATGCGCGCCGGCCCGCACCGGCACCGGGTGGTGATCGGCAAGGACACCCGCCTCTCGGGCTACATGCTGGAGACGGCGATCGCCTCCGGGATCTGCTCCATGGGCGTCGACGTCATGCTCACCGGGCCGCTCCCGACGCCCGGGCTCGCCTTCATCACCCAGTCGATGCGCGCCGACGCGGGGGTGGTCATCAGCGCGAGCCACAACCCCTACCAGGACAACGGGATCAAGTTCTTCTCCCGGGACGGCTTCAAGCTGCCCGACGAGACCGAGCTGGCCATCGAGCGGCTCGTCCTCGACGGGGCCGCGGACGCCGGGGCCCGCGCCTTCCGGGCGCTGCGGCCGACCGCCACCCGGATCGGCAAGGCGAAGCGGGTCGACGACGCCATCGGGCGGTACGTCGTCTTCCTCAAGTCGCTCTTCCCGCGCGACCTCACCCTCGACGGCCTGACGGTGGTCGTCGACTGCGGCCACGGGGCCGCCTACCACGTCGCCCCGGCGGTCTTCGAGGAGCTCGGCGCGCGGGTCGTCACCCTCAACGCGAGCCCCGACGGCAAGAACATCAACCGCCGCTGCGGGGCGGTCCACCCCGAGGGGATGGCCCGCGCCATCCGCCGCGCGGGCGCGCAGCTCGGCCTCGCCCTCGACGGGGACGCGGACCGGGTCATCCTCGCCGACGAGCGGGGACAGATCGTCGACGGCGACGCGATCATGGCCCTCGTCGGCCGGGCGCTCCTCGGGCGCGGCGCGCTCGCCAAGCGGACCCTGGTCGCGACGGTGATGTCGAACCTCGGCCTGGAGCGCGCGCTCCGCCCCCTCGGCGGCCGGGTGGTCCGGACCGCGGTGGGGGACCGGTACGTCGTCGAGGCGATGCGGGCGCACGGCTACAACTTCGGCGGCGAGCAGTCCGGCCACCTCGTCTTCCTCGACCACGTCACGACCGGCGACGGCGTGGCCGCGGCGCTGAACGTCCTCGCGGTGATGATCCGGGAGGGGCGGCCGCTCTCGGAGCTCGCGACCTGCTTCGACCCGGTCCCCCAGGTGCTGCTGAACGTGCCGGTCCGGGAGAAGCGATCGCTCGCCGAGCTGCCGGGGGTGCTCCGCGCCGTGGCGGCGGTCGAGCGCCGCCTGGGCAAGGAGGGGCGGGTGCTCGTCCGGGCGTCCGGGACCGAGGCGACGCTGCGGGTCCTCGTCGAGGGGCCGGACCGGGCCCGGATCCGGGCCGACGCGGCGTCGATCGCCGAGGAGATCCGGCGCGCCCTCGGCTGACCGGGTAGACTCGAGCCCATGCCCCCTCCCCGCCTCGGAGTGAACGTCGACCACGTCGCGACCCTGCGCCAGGCGCGCCGCGTCGCCTACCCGGATCCGGTCGCCGCCGCGGTCCTCGCCGAGCTCGGCGGGGCCGACCAGATCACCCTCCACGTCCGCGAGGACCGCCGCCACGTCCAGGAGCGCGACCTCCAGATCCTGCGGCGGACCGCCTCGACGCGGCTCAACCTGGAGATGGCGACGACGCCCGAGCTGGTGCGCATCGCCCACGAGCAGAAGCCCGACGTCTGCACCCTGGTCCCGGAGCGGCGGGAGGAGCTGACCACCGAGGGCGGGCTCGACGCCGTCGGCGGGCGGGAGGTGGTCCGCCGGGTGGTGAAGACGCTCCGCGACGCCGAGATCGAGGTCTCGCTCTTCATCGATCCCGATCTCGATCAGCTCCGCGCGGCCCACCGGGCCGACGCGCAGGCGGTCGAGTTCCACACCGGCCGCTACGCCGAGGCCCGGCTGGCCGCCGACCGCCGGCGGGAGCTCGCGCGCCTCCTCGACGCCTGCAAGGCCGCCGCCAAGCTCGGCCTGCGCGTGGCCGCCGGCCACGGCCTCAGCTACCAGAACGTCGGGGCGGTCGCCGCCATCGCCGAGGTGGAGGAGCTCAACATCGGCCACGCGATCGTCGCCCGGGCGGTCCTGGTGGGCATGGAGCGGGCGGTGCGGGAGATGAAGGAGCTCCTGCGCGAGGCGCGGCCGTGATCCGGGGGCTCGGCACCGACGTCGTCGAGATCGGCCGGATCGGCCGGCTCCTCGACGGGTCCCCGGGGCGCGCGGCCCGCTTCCTGGCCCGCTGCTTCACCCCCGCGGAGCGCGCCTACTGCGAGGCCCGCCGCGACCGCGCCAGCGGCTACGCCGCGCGCTTCGCGGCCAAGGAGGCGGCGGTGAAGGCGCTCGGCGCTCCCCCGGGCCTCGGCTGGCACGACCTCGAGGTGACCCGCGCCGCCGCCGGTCCGCCGCAGCTCCGGCTCGCCGGCGCCGCGGCGGCGGCCGCCGACCG
>JAJXSQ010000084.1 GCA_021784495.1 Myxococcales bacterium
GCCCCGCTGCGGGGGGTGGCCCGGCGCGATCCCCGGCGGCCGACGCGACGCCCGCGACCCCCGCGGCGCCGGAGGGGGCGGCCGCGGCGCCGAAGCGGCGGGCGACCGCCGAGCAGCTCGCGTCGCGGCAGCGCGAGATCTCCATCTCCGAGTTCTTCACCAAGAACCGGCACCTCCTCGGGTTCGACAGCCCCTCGAAGGCCCTCCTCACCACGATCAAGGAGGCGGTCGACAACTCGCTCGACGCCTGCGAGGAGGCGGGGATCCTCCCCGAGATCACCGTCGAGGTCCGGGACCTCGCCCTCTCGGCGAGCGGCGAGGGGGAGCTGACCAAGGGGGAGGGGCGGTTCGTGGTGGTGGTGGAGGACAACGGACCGGGGATCGTCCGCGCCCAGGTGCCCAAGATCTTCGGGAAGCTCCTCTACGGCTCGAAGTTCCACCGGCTGAAGCAGTCGCGCGGCCAGCAGGGGATCGGCATCTCGGCGGCGGCGATGTACGGCCAGCTCACGACCGGTCAGCCCATCCGCGTCACCTCGCGCACCGGGAAGGGGAAGCCGGCCCACCACTTCGAGATCCAGATCGACACCCGCCGGAACGATCCGGTCGTCACCCGCGACGACCAGCTCGCCGACTGGCACCTCGAGCACGGGACCCGGGTGGAGCTGGAGATCCTGGCGAGCTGGCAGGCCGGGCAGCGGTTCGTGAACCGCTACGTCGAGCACACCGCGCTCGCCAACCCCCACGCCACCCTCCACTACCGCCGCCCCCGCCAGGCGCCGCTCACCTTCCCGCGCGCCACCGACGAGCTGCCGCGCGAGGCCCAGGAGATCAAGCCGCACCCGCACGGCGTCGAGCTCGGCGCCCTCATGCGGCTGGCCGCCGACTCGCGGAGCCACGACGTGAAGGGGTTCCTCCAGACCACCTTCTCGCGCGTGTCGGCGGGGGTCGCCGAGGAGATCGTCCGGACGGCGAAGCTCGCCGGGCGGGTCCGCCCGCGCGATCTGGCCGAGGACCGGGCGCTCGCCGACCGGCTCCACCGGGCCATCCAGGCGACGAAGATCATGGCGCCGCCGACCCAGGTGCTCTCCCCCATCGGGGACGCGCTGATGCGGCGCGGGCTCATCTCCTTCCTCGAGGTGATCGAGAGCGAGGGGCCGGGCGACGAGGACGCCCAGCTCGACCTCGACCAGGCGGCGCGCCGGAAGGCGCCGCGCGGGCGGGGCGCGTCCCGAGCCGCCGGCCCGCCCGACGCCGAGCCGGCGGACGCCGCCGGGCCGCCGGAGGAGGGGGTGGAGCGGATCAAGGGGCACCGCTACTTCATCGCCACCGTCACCCGGCCGCCGCGCGTCTACCGCGGCAACCCCTTCCAGGTCGAGGTGGGGCTCGCCTTCGGGGGGAGCTGGCCGGCCGACAAGCCGATCGAGCTCTTCCGCTTCGCGAACCGGGTGCCGCTCCTCTTCCAGCGCGGCGCCTGCGGCATGACCGAGGCGATCGTCAAGACCGACTGGCGCAACTACCTCCTCTCGCAGCCGCGCGGCTCGCTCCCCGTCGGCCCGATGGCGCTCCTCATCCACGTCGCCTCGGTCTGGGTCCCGTTCACCAGCGAGGCGAAGGAGGCGCTGGCCCACTACCCGGAGATCATCCGCGAGATCCAGCTGGCCGCGCAGGAGTGCGGCCGGAAGCTGGCCGCCCACATCCGGAAGCGGCAGCACGCCGACTACCAGGCCCAGCGCCGGTCGATCTTCGAGCTCTACGTGCAGGAGGTGGCCCGGGCCATCGGCGTGATCACCGGGCGGAGCCCGGACCCGATCCGCCGCGACTTCATGAAGCTCGCGAACCAGGTCACCGACGCCGACCTCGAGGAGCCCGCCGCCGAGCCCCCGGCGGCCCGCGCCCGGCCCCGGCGGCGCGGCGAGGAGCAGGAGTAGGCGATGCCCAGGCTCGACCCGCGGGACCGGAAGACCACCGAGAAGATCGAGCGGCTCGCCGAGGGGGTGCTGCGCGCCGTGAAGGGGGGGCGCAACCCGTTCGTCGAGATCCCGGTCCGCTCCCTCGCCAACGTCCGCTTCGACGAGAAGCGGCGGCTCATCCAGCTGGGGAGCCAGCGCCAGCGGCGCTACTTCTTCAACGTGGCGATGGCCCGCAAGTTCATGCAGACGTTCCTGGTGTCGGACGCCTGCAAGGAGCTCGTCGAGAGCGGCAAGACGACGAGCATCCGCGACCTCTACTACATGACGAAGCACACCATCGGGGAGACGCGCCAGAACACCTTCGAGGAGCAGGACGAGTCGGACCCCATCATCGAGGACCTGGAGGTGGCCATCGACGCGCTCCGCGAGGAGCTGCACCTCTTCGCCTCGCGCAAGGGGACGATGGTCGGCCCGATCACCATCCGCGACTCGGGCGACACCATCGACCTCCGCCGGATGGGCTCGGGCGGGTGGGGGGTCCCCTCGATCGTCGAGGAGAACGTGATCGAGTTCGGGCGCCACGAGGCGAAGTACGTCCTCCTCGTCGAGAAGGACGCCGTCTGGAGCCGCTTCAACGAGGACCGGTTCTGGAAGCGCCAGAGCTGCATCATCGTGCACGGGGGCGGGCAGCCGCCCCGCGGCGTCCGGCGGCTCGTGCGCCGGCTCAACGCGGAGCTGAAGCTCCCGGTCTACGTGCTGGTGGACAACGATCCCTGGGGCTTCTACATCTACTCGGTGGTCAAGCAGGGGTCGATCAACCTGGCGTACGAGTCGATGCGGATGGCGGTCCCCGACGCCCGGTTCGTCGGCCTCTCCTCCTTCGACAAGTCGGCCTTCCGGCTGCCGCCCAACGTGGCCATCAAGATGGACGACGGCGACGTCTCCCGCGCCCGGCAGATGCTCGCCTACCCCTGGTTCAAGGCCCGGCAGTGGCAGCGCGAGATCCAGGAGATGATCGACTCGGGGGTGAAGTACGAGCTCGAGGCCCTCTCCCGCCGCGGCATCAGCTTCATCACCGAGGAGTACCTGCCGAAGAAGCTCCGCGATCGGGAGTGGCTGGAGTAGACTGCCGCCCCCTCGCCGCCCCCCAAGGAGATCGCATGGCCGTCACCAGGAGCAACCGCAGCAAGCGCAAGGCCTCGAACCGGAGCAAGACGAAGCGGATCCAGGTGAAGCGGAAGCGGTCCCTCTCGATCAGCCGCAAGCGGCGCGCCAAGAAGAGCCCTCGCTAGAGCGCTCCGTCGGCGCCCGCCCCGGCGCCGGCCGGGTGGTGGAGCTCGAGGCAGAGCGCGCAGTAGACGAACCGCGTGCCGGGAGGCGGCTCGGCGACCAGCCCGGGGGCGAACTCCCACGGGTCGAGGAGCTCCTCGGCGTCGGGCCGGCGGACCCGCCGGCAGCAGCTGCACTGCTCGACCGTGCCGTCCTCCCGCGTCCAGCGGGACCCGGGGGCGTCGACCGGCGGGTAGACCTCGGCGATGGGCCGCTGGCGAACCAGCCGGTGGCTCACGGCGACGCTGGCGACCATCCGGCCCGGGCCGAGGACCGGCTCGAGGTGGGTGGCGACGAGCCGCGCGGTCGTGGGCGTGTTGCACTCGGCCAGCTGGATCGCGCCGCCCCGCGGGCCCGCCCCGGCGCGCCGCGCGGCGCGCTCGAGCAGCACCTCGTGCAGCCGCCGGGGCCACTCGCCCGACACGTGGTCGAGCCAGCGGGTGCCGATCAGCGCCGCCCCGGCCACGAACTCGCCGCCCCCGTTCTCCCTGGCGAACTGCTCCCAGGCGTCGTTCGCGTGCAGGATGATCCCGCCGGGGTCGACCAGCAGCGCCGGGTGGGGCAGGCGGTCGAGGAGCCGGAGCTCGTCGGCGAGCGGGTGCGGCCGTGCCGTGGCGAGGAGCGCCATGCGACCCTGCCGGTGCAGCCCCGGTGCCAGGCCCCGTCCTCCCGAAATCGGAGGTTTCGGCCCGGGGTGCCCGCGACCCGAGGTGCGTAGGTCCCTCACCTGGCGCCGCGCTCCGGCCCTTGCGAGCCGTCGGATTCCGGCCTACACCGGCGCCGTCGGGCCGCTCCGGACCCCCCGGTCGCCGGCCCGCCCAGATCGAGGAGGTCGGAGTGACCATCGAGACCGGCTGGAGCCTCCCCGCGGGGACGCTCGCCGACGCGCGGTCGGGCGCTCCGGAGGAGCTCGCGGCCGCCTGCGCAGGCGCGCCGACGCTCCTCTTCGTCTACAAGGCCGATTGCCCGGGGACGGCGGTGGCCGCGCCGGTCCTGCCGAGGTTCGACGCCGTCCCCGGGCTCCGGCTCCTGGCGATCTCCCAGGACGGGCCGGCGGAGACGCGGAGCTTCGGGGCGGCGAGCGGCTGGACCGGCCGCGTCCGCGCCCTGATCGACCCCGAGCCCTGGGCGGTCTCGGAGGCGCTCGGGGTCCGGGTGACCCCGACCTGGATCCTCGCCGGCCCGGACGGGCGGGTCGAGGAGGTGGCCGAGGGCTGGGCGCGGGTCGACGCGAACCGGCTCGCCGCCCGGGCCGCCGAGCTCGCCGGCGCGCCACCCCTGGTCGTCTCGCCGGAGGGGGGCGCCGAGCCGGCCTGGCGCCCCGGTTGAAGCTCGAAGAACGCGGCGTAGGCTACGCCGCCGGGAGGTCAGCCGCGGGCCGCGCGCGAGAGCGCCCGCCGGCGCGCGGGGCGCGCGGCTCCGAGGAACGGCGCGCAGCGCGCGAGGAAGGGCTCGAGGTGCGCCCGCTCGGCGGCGCCGAGCCCGCGCGCGAGGAGCCCGGGGAGCAGGACGCGGGCGCGCCCGGCGCTCTCCGCGTAGCCGTCGGGGCCGAGCGTCCCGTCCACGAGCCGGGTCCGCAGCCAGAGCAGGAAGGTCTGGACGACGTCCGACATGCAGTAGGCGACGATCCGGTCGAGATCGCCGGCGGCGTGCAGCCCGGCGACGTCGGCGCCCGCCACCTCCTGCTTCCCCGGGAGCCCGACGAGTTTGGCGTACAGGTCGAGCGGCGCCGCGCCCGACGACCCCGGGGCGGCGAGCAGCTCCTTCACGTCGGCGTGCTCCGCCGAGCCGGGCTGCATCGCCGCCCGGTACCAGCCCGGCGCCGGGATCCCGAGCTTGAGCGAGCGGAGCGCGAGCACCGGCAGGTCGAACCCCCGTCCGTGGAAGGTGACCGCGGTCGCGCCCTCGAGCCGCCTCCAGAGGAGGTCGATCGCCTCCGCCTCGCTCCCCCGCCCGTCGCCCCAGGACCAGGCGTCGGTCGGGACGACCACCCCGCCGTCCTCCACCGCCTCGAGCAGGCAGGCGGCCACCGGGCGGTGATAGGGGAGGGGCAGGAAGTCGCTCCTCGCGCCCCCGCGGGCGCGGCGGGCCTCGAGGAGGCGCCGGAGCTGCTCCGGATAGGGGCGCCCGGCCTCGCCGTCCACGGCGGCGACCAGCTCCTCGTCGGGGACCGTCTCGAGATCGAGCGTCACGAACCGTCGCACGTCCAGACCCTCGCACGCGGCTCTGACAGCGGCCGGCCCCCGCCCGCGCCCCCGGGAGGGGCGAATCCTTCACCCGGCCCGGGGCTCTGACGGGCTGAGAGGCGGTCCCCGGGACCGGAAGGGCGAGGCGCATGGACGTGGTCACCCCAGACGCGACGTTGCTCGGCCGGGCGGTCAACGCCCGCTACGACGCGCTCGCGTGCTGCGCGACGACCCTCTCCTGCGGCGCCGCCCTCGACCTCGGCGAGCCGAGGCCCGGCGAGGTGGTGATCGACCTGGGCTGCGGGCGGGGCAAGGACGTCATCCGGGCGGCCGGCCTGGTGGGCGCGGCGGGGCGCGCCTTCGGCGTCGACGCGAGCGACGAGATGCTGGCGGCGGCGCGCCGTTCGTGCCCGCCCTTCCTGGCGAACGCGCGCTTCGTGCGCTCGGACCTCGCCGAGGTGGCGCTCCCCTCGGGGGAGGCCGATCTGGTCCTCTCCAACTGCGCCATCAACCACGCGCCCGACAAGGCTGCGGTCTACCGCGAGATTCACCGGCTCCTGCGCGCCGGCGGGCGGTTCGTCGTCTCCGACGTGGTCTCCGAGGCGCCCCTCCCCGAAGAGGTACGGTCCGATCCCGCGGCCTGGGCCGCGTGCTACGGTGGCTCGATCCCCGAGTCCGACTACTTGGAGTCGATCCGGGCCGCCGGTTTCGGGGACCCACTCGTGCTCTCTCGGACCGCGCCCTACGAGAAGGGCGGGGTCCTGGTGCACAGCCTGACCGTCAAGGGGATCAAGCCATGAACGTCAAGCTCGAGCAGCGGGAGATCCGGCTCCTGGTGCAGTCCCTGGAGAACTGCCTCGGGACCTGCGAGACCCACGCGAAGAAACCGGACGCGCCCTGCGAGGACTGCGACGCCGCGCGCGCGCTCCGGAAGAGGCTTCAGCATGAGCTGAAGGCATGAGCACGAGAGGAGCCAGAACGATGAAGATGCTGACCAAGCCGAAGAAGTCCTGCTGCACCGCCGAGGCGGCGGCGCAGTGCTGCGCCAAGTCGTCGCGCCTGGTGACCGGCTGCCACGACTAGCATGACCGCCGGGGCGGCGGGGATCTCCTCGCCGCTCCGGCCCCACCCCACCGCTGAGGTGCGGCGGGCCCGGCCCCGCGCCGGTGAGCTGCGCCTCGAGCCAGGGAGAGCACGACCATGAGCGACTTGGTGAAGGAGATCGGCGCCGATCAGTTCGAGCAGGAGGTGCTCCGCGCCGCCCAGCCGACCGTCCTCGACTTCTTCTCGACGGAGTGCCCGCCCTGCGAGGCGCTCGCCCCGAAGTACGAGGCGGTCGCCGAGCAGTTCGCCGGCAAGGTCCGCTTCCTCAAGATCTTCCGGCAGGCGAGCCGGGACCTCGCCGGGAAGCTCGGCGTCTCGAGCAGCCCCACCCTCATCTTCTTCAAGGACGGCCGCGAGGTCGGCGCCCGGATGACCGGGGACGACATCAAGCGGAGCGCCCTCAAGGCGCAGGTCGAGGCGCTGGTCTGAGCGCGGCGCGCCGTCGGAGGAACGAGCCATGAGCGATCGCTACGATCTCGCAGTCGTCGGCGCCGGCCCGGCCGGCCTCACCGCCGCCATCTACGCGGCGCGCGCCCGGATGAAGGTCATCGTCCTCGACGAGGGGATCCCCGGTGGCCAGGTGAAGACCACCCACAAGGTCTCGAACTACCCCGGCTTCCCGGAGGACGTGAAGGGCTCCGACCTGGCCAAGGCCTTCGCCCTCCAGGCGGAGCGCTTCGGCGCCTCCATCCGGCGGGCCGTCGAGATCACCCGGCACGATCTCGCCGGGCCGCTCAAGACCTTCGTGCTCGACGACGAGGAGACGGTCGAGGCGAAGGCGGTGATCGTCGCCACCGGGGCGAAGCCGCGCGAGCTGGGGCTCCCGGGCGAGGCCGAGTTCAAGGGGCGCGGCATCAGCTACTGCGCCACCTGCGACGGCGCCTACTTCGACGGCAAGGACATCCACGTCATCGGCGGCGGGAACTCGGCGGTCGAGGAGTCGCTCTTCCTGACCCAGTTCGCCCGGACGGTGACCATCGTCCACCAGTTCGACGAGTTCCAGGCGGAGCCGGCCTCGGTCCACGAGGCGCGGGAGAACCCGAAGATCCGGACGCTGCTCAGCCACGAGCCCCGGGCCTTCGTGGGGAACGGCTCGCTCCAGGTCCTCGACGTCGAGGAGCTAAAGACCAAGGAGCGAAAGCGGCTGGCCACCGACGGGGTCTTCGTCTTCGTCGGGATGCAGCCGCGGACCGCGATCCTCGAGCCCTACCTGAAGCTCGCCCGCGGGGGCTACGTCGAGACCGGGGAGGGCATGGAGACCCCGGTGCCCGGGATCTTCGTCGCCGGCGACGTCCGCGTGAAGCGCTTCCGCCAGATCACGACCGCGGTCGCCGACGGCACGATCGCCGCGCTCTCGGCGCAGCGGTACGTCAAGGACTGGAAGGCCGCGTGACCCTCGCGCCGCGCACCCGGGCGGCGATCCGCACCGCCCTCGGCGCCGCCGCCGGGGCCGTCGCCGGCGCCGCCTACGCCCACTTCGTCGGGTGCCGGAGCGGAACCTGCGCCCTCACCTCCGACGCCCGCGTCTCCGCGCTCTTCTTCGGCGTGGTGGGAGCGATCGTGGCGGCGCCGCCGGCGTCGCCGCGCCCCCGGGGGAGCGCGCCGCCGGCGCCGTCGGACCGCGCGGACTGAGCCGCGCCCCCCG
>JAJXSQ010000085.1 GCA_021784495.1 Myxococcales bacterium
GGCGCGAGCGGATCGTGCGCGCCGGTGCCGACGTAGCCGTCCGGCAGCGACGCGCGCGCCGCCGCCGCGAAGCGGTCCTCCCCGGCGCGATCGGCCGGCTCGGCGCCGCCGTCGCCGAAGAGGTCGACGTACCCCGGGCCCCTCGCCGGCTCCCCGGCGCCCGGCGGCTCGGCGGCCATCACCTCGGCCGCGGCGGCGGTGAAGTCGGCGAGCTCGTCCCGATCCGGCGGCGGGGGCGCGAGCCCCTCGGGATCGGCGGCGGTCGGCGCCGCGGCGTCGATCGCCTGCGCGACCTCGATGGGGAGCGGCCCCATCGCGACCGCCGGCGTCGGCTCGAGCGGCTCGATGTCCCCCTCGTCGATCTGCTGGGGCGCCGGCGCCGCGGCGCGGCGCGTCCCCTCGACGACGACGAAGCCGGCCGTCGGCTCGGGGGTCGGCAGCGGCTCGATGCCCGCGCCGTCGGCCTCGATCTCGAGCTCGATCTCCGCCCCGCCCGACCCCTCGGACCCGCCGCCTGAGGCCGCGGCGAACTCGGCCTCGGTGAGCGCCGGGATGGCGGTGCTCGTACCGGTCTGGGACTTCACCACGATGAGGTGGCCGCAGGCCCTGCACTTGATCTTGTAGACCTTGCCCGGGACCGGATCCTCGGCCGTGGCGTACCGCTTGCTGCAACGATCGCAGGTGAATTTCATTACGCGAATCCTAGCGTTGCGTGGCGATGGGGCGCAAGGAATCGATGGCCGTCGCGCGGCCCCACGGTCCGTGGACGCGGGGCCGCGCGGAGCCGCGCAGGGCGCCGCGGTGCGGCGCCGGGTGCCTGCCGGTCGCGCAGCGGTGCCCGCCCTGCCGGCAGCCCCGCCGTCGAAGGGCGCGAGGATCGGGAGGTTTCGGCTCCGGAGCCGGGCCGCGAACTTGCATTTCTGCCCTCGGTGAAGGGGAGGGAGCCGCGAGCGGGGCTTGATCCAGCACCAGAGCCGCTATCGCTACGAGTCGCCCGCCGCGCTCGGCCCACACCGCGTCCGGCTCCGCCCCGCGCCGACCGCGCGCTCGCCGCCGCCGGGCTCGCCCTGACGAGCGGCGGCGATCCGACCTTTCGAGGCGCACCTCGGACTCCCCGCGGAGCGGCGGCGGCTGGCCCGCCTCCTGGGCGGCGATCCGTCGGGCCTGATCGGGTACGCGCTCCCGCTCGTCCGCGACGGCGATCGCTGGCGCACCGAGCGCTGGACCTTCCGCCGCGGCCACATCTTCCTCGCCCCCGGCGACAGCCCGATGGGGCTCCGGCTGCCGCTGTCGTCGCTCGGCGCGGGGCCAGAGCCGCGGCCGGCCGAGCCGGCGGTCGAGCCGCCGGACCCGCGGCGATCGGAGGAGCTCGCCGAGCAGTCGCGGCGGGACGCGGCGCCCGGTGCCGCGCCCCCGGCCACGATCCGGACCGCGCTCTGCGTCGAGCTCCGGGACGGCGAGCTCGTCGTCTTCCTGCCCCCGGTCGCGACCGCCGAGGACTTCGTGACCCTGGTCGCCGCCGTGGACGCCGCGCGGCGCGACGCCGGCGTCGACGCGCGCCTCGAGGGCTACCCGCCGCCGCCCTCGCCGCTCCTCGCCCGGCTCGCGGTCACCCCGGACCCCGGCGTCCTCGAGGTGAACCTCCCGCCCAGCGCGACCGGGCGCGAGCACGCCGCGCTCCTCGGGGAGGTCTTCGACGCCGCGCTGCACGCGGGGCTCCACGCCGAGAAGTGGCTCCTCGACGGACGGCTCGCCGGCTCCGGCGGCGGCCACCACCTCACCCTCGGCGGCCCCACCCCGCTCGAGAGCCCCCTCGTGCGCCGGCCGGACCTCCTGGCGAGCCTCGTCACCTTCGCCCAGCACCACCCGTCGCTCTCCTTCCTCTTCACCGGCCTCTTCGTCGGGCCCACCTCCCAGGCGCCGCGGGTGGACGAGGCGAGGCTCGACACGCTCTCCGAGCTCGAGATCGCCCTGGCGGAGGCCTTCCGGGATCCGGCGCCGGCCCCGTGGCTCGGCGATCTGCTCCTCCGCCACCTGCTCACCGACCTCACCGGCAACACCCACCGGGCGGAGATCTCGATCGACAAGCTCTGGGACTGGCGGACCCCCCACGGCCGGCAGGGGATCGTCGAGCTGCGCGCCTTCGAGATGCCACCCCACCCGCGCCTGGCCGCGGCCCAGGCCATCCTGGCCCGCGCGCTCGTCGCCGCCTTCGCCGCGGCCCCCTACGCCCACCCGCTCGTGCGCTGGGGGACGGAGCTCCACGACCGCTTCCTGCTGCCCCACTGGCTCTGGCGCGACTTCGGGGAGGTGCTCGCCTTCCTCGCGGAGCGCGGGTGCGCGCTGCCCTCCGAGCCGTACCGCGCCTTCCTCGAGCTCCGCTGCCCGGTGATCGGCCAGCTCGACGCGGACGGGCCGCGCCTCGAGCTCCGGAACGCGCTCGAGCCGTGGAACGTCCTCGGCGAGGAGCCCTCCGCGGGCGGGACCTCCCGCTACGTCGACTCCTCGGTGGAGCGGATCGAGATCCGGGCCGAGGGGCTCGTCCCGGGCCGCCACCTGGTGGCGGTGAACGGCCTGCTGCTCCCGCTGAGGCCCACCGGGGTGGCCGGGGAGCACGTGGGGGGGGTCCGGTTCCGGGCGTGGGCCCCCGCGCACGCGCTCCACCCCCACCTCGGCGTCCACCACCCCCTCGCCGTCGAGCTGGTGGACGGGTGGGGGCGCCGCTCCATCGCCGCCGGCCGCTACCACGTCTGGCACCCCGAGGGCCGCGCCTTCCTGGAGCCCCCGCTCACCCGCTTCGAGGCCGCGGCGCGACGGGCGCAGCGCTTCACCGCCGACGGGGCCAGCCCCTGGCCGTTCACCCCCCGGCGGGTCGAACCCCACCCGGACCAGCCCTGCACCCTCGACCTGCGGCGCCACCCGGGCGACCACCCGCCGCCCGCCCCGGAGCCGGCCGAGGCCTAGGGATCGGAGTTCACCTTGAGCGAACCTCTCCTCCACGGCTACGCGCCGCTCCCCGGGGCCTGGGACGAGCTCCTCTCCGCCCCGGGGGAGGTGCGCCCCGAGTTCCGGCGGGCCGCGGGCGCCCTCGCCGCGCGCGGGCCCGCCGAGTTCGCCCGGGCCCAGGCGCTCGCCGAGAAGGCGCTCCTCGACCAGGGGGTGACCTTCAGCGTGTACGCGGACGACCGCGGCGCGGAGAAGATCCTCCCCTTCTGCCTCGTCCCGCGCCTCGTCGGCGCGGCGGAGTGGGCCCGGGTCGAGCGCGGCCTCGTCCAGCGGGTGCGCGCGATCGAGGCCTTCCTCGACGACGTCTACGGGCCGCAGCGGATCCTGAAGGAGCGGGCCGTCCCGCCGGAGCTGGTCCTCGGGGCGCGGGGCTTCGAGCCGAGGCTGGTCGGCGTCCGGCCGCCCGGCGGCGTCCGCGTCCACGTGGCGGGCATCGACCTGATCCGGGATCCCACGGGGGCCTTCCGGGTCCTGGAGGACAACCTCCGGTGTCCCTCCGGCGTCTCCTACGTGCTCGAGAACCGGCTCCTCTCCAAGCGCATCCTCCCGGAGGCGCTCGAGCGGGCGGGGGTGGAGCGCGTCGACGCCTACCCGGCCAAGCTCGCCGCCGCCCTCCGGTCGGTGGCGCCGGGCGACCCGGACCGGCCGCTCGCGGTGGTGCTCACCCCGGGGCCCTACAACTCGGCCTACTTCGAGCACAGCTTCCTCGCCCGGACCATGGGGCTGGAGCTCGTCCAGGCGCCGGACCTGCTCGTCGACGGCGACGAGGTCTTCCTGCGCACCACCCGCGGGCCCCGTCGCGTCCACGTCGTCTACCGCCGCACCGACGACGCGTACCTCGACCCGGAGTTCTTCCGGTCGGACTCGCTCCTGGGCGTGCCGGGGCTGATCCGCGCCTGGGCGGCCGGGAAGGTCGCCGTCGCCAACGCGCCCGGGAACGGGGTCGCCGACGACAAGGCGGTCTGCGCCCTCGTCCCGGACATGGTCCGCTTCTACCTCTCCGAGGAGCCGCTCCTCGAGCAGGTGCCGACCTTGCTCTGCGCGCGGCCCGGGGACCGCGCCGAGGTCCTCGCGCGGCTCGACGAGCTGGTGGTGAAGGCGGTGGACGGGGCGGGCGGCCAGGGGATGCTCATGGGGCCGCAGGCGGCGGCCGCCGAGCGCGAGGACTTCCGGCGCCGGATCGAGGCCGAGCCGCAGCGGTACGTGGCCCAGCGACGGATCGAGCTGAGCGCCTGCCCGACCTGGGATCCCGCCGTGGGGCAGGTGGTCCCCCGCCGGGTGGACCTCCGCCCCTACGTCGTCACCGGGCGCGAGGGCCCCTGGGTGCTCCCCGGCGGCCTCACCCGGGTCGCGCTCCGCGAGGGCTCCTACGTGGTGAACTCGAGCCAGGGCGGGGGCTCCAAGGACACCTGGGTCCTGAAGGCAGGTGCCCGGTGATCAGCCGCGTCGCCGACCACCTCTTCTGGTTCGGCCGGTACCTCGAGCGGGCCGAGTCCACGGCGCGGGTCTGCCTGGTCACGCGCAACCTCGCGCTCGACGGCGACCTCGAGCCGCGGCAGGCCTGGCACCCGGCCGTCGTCGTCTCCGGCGAGGAGGCGGCCTTCCGCGCCGCCCGGGGCGACGCCGCGCTCGCCGACGGGGAGGAGGTCCAGCGCTGGCTCACCTGGGAGGCGTCGAACCTCTCCTCGCTCCACCACTCGGTCGGCGCGCTCCGCGAGAACGCCCGCTCGATCCGGGAGGTGGTGAGCCTCGAAGGCTGGGAGGCGGTGAACGAGCTCCACCTCTGGATGGAGGGCGACGCCCGGCTCGCCTGGCGCGACGACCGCCACGGCTTCTACCGCCACGTCCGGCAGGCGACCCAGATGTGCCTCGGCGTGGTCCACGGGACGATGCTCCACGACGACGCCTTCGACTTCCTCCTCCTCGGGGTGATGCTCGAGCGGACCGGCCAGACGGCGCGCATCCTCGACGTCCACCACCACGCGCTCGCGAGCGCGCCCGCCCACCAGGTGGTCGAGCTGGCCCTCTGGCTGGCCCTGCTGCGAGCCTGCTCGGGCTTCGAGCCGTTCATGAAGCGGTTCCAGGGGAGGGCCTCGGCGGCGGCGGTGGCGCGCTTCCTGGTCCTCGACGGTCGCTTCCCGCGCTCGGTGAGCCACTGCCTCCACGACGCCTCGAAGCGGCTGGCGCGGGTGCGCGCGCCCGACGCCGACCTCCGGGGCCGGAGCCTGTCGCGGCTGCGCGCGCTCGAGGCCTGGACGGTGGACGAGGCGGCGCCTCACCTCGAGGACGGCCGCCTCCACCAGCTCCTCACGCGCGTGGTGGACGAGGCCCACGGGATCTGCGATGAGATCGGGCGCGAGCTGTTCGGATACCCCGCCCCTCCGGCCTCGGGCGCGGCCGATCAGTGACCGCCCGCCGCCCCTCCCTCCGGCCCCAGGCTCCCCCGGATGCCCAACCTGCTCGCCATGTCGTTCGAGGGGGAGCTCGCCCCCTCGTTCGACCTGCGCTGCCTCCACCCGGGCCGCACCCCGCCGGACGGCTGGGGCATCGGCTACTACCCCGGAGGCGAGCCCTCCGCGACCGTCCTCAAGGAGCCGGCCCCTCCGCTCGGCTCGATCCGCTCGGAGCTGGTGCGGGCCTGGGAGCACCTCGAGTCGTCGCTCTTCCTGGTCCACGTCCGGACCGCGACCTGGGGGGCGCCCACCGACGCCAACACCCAGCCCTTCGCGCGCGCCTGGGGGCGGCGCGACTGGCTCTTCGCCCACTCCGGCAGCCTGCGGGCGCGGCCCCCTCCCCGCGCCGGGCAGCTCTTCGAGCCGGTCGGATCGACCGACACCGAGGCGGTGTTCTGCGAGCTCCTCGGCCGGATGGCGGAGCGCGGCTGGAGCTCGCTGGGCGCCGCCGATCCGGCGGCGATCCACGGCTGGCTCGACGAGCTCGGCGAGCTCGGGACCCTCTCCTCGGTCCTCACCGACGGCCACGATCTGCTCGCCTACGCCGATCGCGATCCGGCCGCCCGCGCCCTCTGGATCCGCGAGGTCTTCCCGCCCTACTCGGAGCTCCGCCTCTCCGACGACGACCTGATCGTGGACCTCGCGCGGCGCGGCCCGAAGAGCCGCAAGGGGGTGGTGGTCTCCTCGGAGCCGCTCGCGGTCGAGGGCGAGGCGCGGGGCGAGTGGCGGCGGCTTCAGCCCGGCCAGAGCGTCCTGGTCCGGCAGGGGGCGATCCGGCTGGAGCGCGCGCCCGGCGGCGAGCAGGCGCGGCCGCCGGCGAGGACCGACCGGCGCCTCCCCGCCCCCCCGATCGACGCCCGGCCGCGGCGCTACGACATCGTCCACCGGACCACCTACCGGTACGACCAGCCGGTGGAGCGGTCGATGCACCTCTTCCGGCTCCGGCCGATCGACGACCCCCTCCAGCGGCTCCACCGCTTCGCGCTCGACGTCTCGGCGCCGGGGCTGGCGCGCGACTACGAGGACGTCTTCGGGAACCGGCTGCGCCGCCTCTCGGTCGAGAGCCCGTTCTCGGAGATGACCGTCGAGGCGCGCTCGACGGTCGAGGTCCTCGACACCGACGCCCTCTCCTACCGGCCGCTCCGGGCGCGGACCACCATCCCGCTCGTCTGGATGCCGTGGCACCGCCAGGTGCTCCAGCCGTTCCTCCTCCCCGAGGAGCTCCCGGAGAGCGAGCTCCACGAGCTCATCGAGTACGCGATGAGCTTCGTCGTCCGGAACGACCAGGACCTCATGGAGACGCTCCTCGACCTGAACGCGACCATCCACCGGGAGTACCTGTACGCCCAGGGCGCGACCACGCTCCTCACCACGCCGTTCGAGACCTACGTGAACCGGCGGGGGGTCTGCCAGGACTTCACGAACCTCTTCATCTGCCTCGCCCGGCTCCTCTCGATCCCGGCGCGCTACGTCTGCGGCTACCTCTACACGGGGCCGAGGGCCGAGAACCGCGTCCAGGGGGAGGCGAGCCACGCCTGGGCGCAGGTCTACCTGCCGGAGGTCGGCTGGCGCGGGTTCGACCCGACGAACGGCGTCGTCACCCAGACCGGCCACGTCCGGGTCGCGGTCGGCCGCTCCTGGCGCGACGCCACCCCGACGTCGGGGACCATCTACGTGGGGGGCGCCGGGGAGTCGCTCTCGGTGGACGTCCAGGTGACCCCCGCCGACGGAGGCCCGCCGTGACCGCGGCGCCGTGCCGCCGGGCGCCGCTCCTCGCCGCGCTCCTCGCCCTGGCCGCGCTGCTCGGCGCCGCCGCCCCGGCCCGGGCGGCCCCTCACCGGCGCGAGGTCGAGGGGATCCCGGCCGCCGTCCTCCTCGACGGGGACCGGACCGAGGTCCGCTGGACCGACGGCGACAGCTTCCACGTCGACTCCGGCCCGCTCCGCGGCCTCGGCGTCCGGCTCGTCGGCTACGACGCGCTCGAGACCTACGGTCCGGTCCACCGGATCGGGACCCTGCCGGCGGCGGCGCTCGAGGCGATCGCCCGGGCCTCGGCCCCCCGCCTGGCGCGGGCCACCTGGTCCTGCCGGACCACCGGGCGGCGCGACCTCTACGGCCGGCCGCTCGTCGACTGCCCCGGGGCGGCGCTGGCGCTCGTCGGGGAGGGCTTCGCGGTGGTCCTGGCCAGGGGGCGGCCCGCCGACCCCGCGCTCCTGTCCGCCCAGCGCGACGCCCAGGCGCGCCGGCTCGGCATCTGGGCGGGCGGAGTGCCGCCGCTCGTGATCACCAGCCTGCACTCTCCGGGCGAGGACGGCCGGCCAGGGCCGGCCCACGACCAGCTCGCCGACACCCGGACCGGGAGGGTCCGCCCGCGCACCCACGACCGCGCCTACCGCGAGTGCGAGGAGGTGTGCGTCGGCGCCGGCGCCGAGGCGAGCTGCATGATCTTCGTCCCCTTCCACCACCGGTACCGCGACCGCCCCGGCTGCCTCGGCGCGCCCTGATGGAGCCGGCCCAGGTGCGACCACCGGGAGCGGCGGAGGGGTCCGAGGCAGGGCCGGGCCGGTGGGCGCTGGCCGCGGGCGCGGCGGCCGTCCTCTGGGCGGCGCTGGTCTCGGCGAGCCCGCCGCCCTTCTTCGCGGTGGCCGCCCCGTCCTGCGCCGCCTGGCTGGCCCTCTCGGCGCGCGCCGCGCCGGCCCG
>JAJXSQ010000086.1 GCA_021784495.1 Myxococcales bacterium
CGCCCGGCCGCAGGCGTAGCAGGGCGCTCCGACGGGCACCTCGACGAGCGCGCCGCCCTCCCCGTCGACCTCCATGGCGACGTGAGGGACGCCGGCCCGTCGCGCCACCTCGGCGCAGGCGATCGCCTGGGAGGCGGCCCGGGCGCAGACGAGGGTCGCGGTCGGGACGCCACCCACCGGGTGAGGCCGGGCCGAGACGAAGCGCGAGCGCGCCGCGAGCGCCGCGGCGGCGGCCTCTGCCCGCGGCCGCCCGACGGCCTCCGCGGGGTAGAGCCACCCGCCGAGATCGGCGGGCGCCACCACGTCGGGATCGTCGATCCAGATCGTCCCGACCCCCGCCTCGGCGAGGGTCAGCAGCGCCGCGGTCGCCGTCCCGTCCGCCCCCACCACCTGGACCCGGGAGGCGAGGAGCCGCTCCTGCCCGGCGGCGCCGAAGCCCGGCACGAGCAGCTGCCGCGCGTAGCGCGCGATCCGGTCGGCGTCGAGCAGCTCCGGGGAGGGCGTCATTCCACGGCTCCAGCTCCCCCCGGGGACCCCGGGGCACCGGCGCCGTCGGGGGGCCGGGGGATCGCGCCGGCGGCGGCGGCGCCGCAGGCCGGGCAGCCGGCGCGGCGGCGCACCGGCACGATCCGGCCGCGAGCGGTCCGGGTCTCGAAGGCGAAGAGCCGCCCCGCGTACGCGCCGCGCTCGCCGGCGAGCAGGCGGAGCGCCTCCGCGCCCATGAGCGCGCCCGCGAAGCCGGAGACCCCCCCGACGATCCCCGCCTCGGCCGGGCTGATGACCGTCCCCGGCGCCGGCGGGGCCTCGAAGAGGCAGCGCAGGCACCCGGTCTGGCCCGGCACGACGGTGAGGATCTGGACGGAGGTGCGGAGCACGCCGCCGTGGACGAGGGGCCGCCCGGTCCGGACGGCGACGTCGCTGGCGAGGAACTTGGTGGGGAAGTTGTCCGACCCGTCGACGACGACGTCGACCGACGCCACCAGGGCGTCCGCTCGCCCCGCGACGAAGCGCTCGTCGACCGGCTCGATCCGGGCGTCGGGGTGGAGCGTCGCCAGGCGCGCGGCGGCGGCGGCGGCCTTCCGCTCGCCCAGGTCCGCCTCCCCGAAGAGCGGCTGGCGGTTCAGGTTCGAGGTGTCGACGACGTCGTCGTCGACGAGGACGATCCGGCCGACGCCGCCGGCCGCGAGCGCGAGGAGCGCGGGGCCCCCGAGGCCGCCGGTGCCGATGACGAGCGCGCTCGACTGGGAGAGGGCCATGCGGGCCTCCGGCTATAGCGCGCGCCCGCGCCCGCCCGCAAGCCGGCGAGCGGGCGGCGCGCGGATCGCGGGGCGCGTCGGCGCGCGCGCGCGGGAATCGCGCGCCGCCTCGCGCCCACGCTTGCAGCCTCCCCGCCCCTCTGCTAGAAAGCCCCCGCCTCGAGCCCAGGTGGTGGAACTGGTAGACACACCATCTTGAGGGGGTGGCGCCGTAAGGCGTGCGAGTTCGAATCTCGCCCTGGGCATGCGGAAAAAGAAGGGGACCCGGCTCGCGCCGGGTCCCCTTCCTGCTTCCGGGGCGCAGGAACACCCGCCCGGTGGGGCGATCCGCGGGAGGACGCTACCGCGCCGGCGACGGCGCGGAGGCGGGCGAGGAGACCGGGGCCGGCGCGCTGGCGGGCGACGAGACCGGGGCGGGGGCCGCGGGAGCGCCCACCGGCGCCGGCGCCGGCGCCGGCGCGGTCGCGGGGAGGCTGGCGGCGCGCCGCTCCACCACCGACACCGAGTGGGTGGAGTGATAGGCGAGGGTGAGCGAGGTGAGCATGAAGATGGCGGCGCTCGCGCTGGTGAGCTTCCCGAGGAAGGTCTGGGCGCCGCGGCCGCCGAAGACCGTCGCCGAGCCGCCTCCGCCGAAGGCCGACCCCATCCCGCCCCCCTTCCCCGCCTGCAGCAGGATCACGAGGATGAGGAAGACGCAGACCAGGACGTGGACGATGGTGACGAGGGTGATCAACGGAGTGCACCTTTCACGATGGCGATGAAGTCCGGCGCCGCGAGGCTGGCGCCGCCGACCAGGGCGCCGTCGACGTCGGGCTGGGACAGGAGCTCGGCGGCGTTCCCCGGCTTCACCGAGCCGCCGTACTGGATGCGGACGGCGTCGGCCGCGTCGCCGCCGAGCTCGCGGAGGAGCGCGCGGATCGCCGCGTGGACCTCCTGGGCCTGCGCCGCGGTGGCGGTCCGGCCGGTGCCGATGGCCCAGACCGGCTCGTAGGCGATGGTGATCGAGGCGAGCGCCCCGGCGCCGAGCCCGGCGAGCCCTCCGCGGACCTGCCGCCCGACCACCTCGAGCGTCCGGCCGGCCTCCCGCTCGGCGAGGGTCTCGCCGACGCAGACGATGGGCCGGATCCCGGCGGCGAGGAGCGCGCCCGCCTTCCGGCGCACCGCCTCGTCGGTCTCGCCGAAGAGCTGGCGGCGCTCGCTGTGGCCGACGATGGCGTGCTGGCAGCCCACCTCGGCGAGCATCGGCGCCGAGACCTCGCCGGTGAACGCGCCCTGCGCCTCCCAGTGGACGTCCTGGGCGGCGAGCTCGATCCCGGTGCCGCGCAGCGCGGCGCCGACCGCGGCCAGCGCGGTGAAGGGCGGCGCCACCGCCACCTGGACGCGCGCCTCCCCGGCCAGCCCGGCCGCGAGCTCCCGCGCCAGGGCGGTGGCCTCGGCCACCGTCCGGTGCATCTTCCAGTTGCCGCAGACGAACGGGCGCCGTGGCACGGTCAGCCCTCGCACGCCTTGATGCCCGGGAGCTCGCGCCCCTCGATGAACTCGAGGCTCGCGCCTCCCCCGGTCGAGACGTGGGTCATCCGGTCGACCAGCCCGGCCGCCTCGACGGCCGCCGCGCTGTCCCCGCCGCCGACGACCGTCACCGCCGAGCTCTCGGCCATGGCGCGCGCCACCCCGAGGGTCCCCTCGGCCCAGGGCGCCTGCTCGAAGAGCCCCATCGGACCGTTCCAGAAGACCGTCCGCGCGGCGAGGATCCGCTGCCGGAAGACGTCGAGGGTCCGCGGCCCGATGTCGAGCCCCATGAGCCCCGCGGGGATGGCCCGCTCGGCCACCACCTCGCGCCGGGCGGTCGCCTTGGGCTCGGCGCCGCAGACGTGGTCGACGGGCAGCAGGAGGTCGACCTTGCGGCCCCGGGCCCGCTCCAGGATCGTCCGGGCGAGATCGAGCTGGTCGCGCTCCACCAGGCTCGCGCCGACCGGCACCCCCTGCGCCTCCAGGAAGGTGTAGGCCATGGCGCCGCCGACGCAGATGGCGTCGGCGCGGGCGATCAGGTTCTCGAGGACCTTGATCTTGTCCGAGACCTTCGCGCCCCCCACCAGCGCGACGAAGGGCCTCGCCGGCGCGCCGAGGGCCTTCCCGAGGTACTCGACCTCCTTCTTCACCAGGAACCCGGCCGCGCGCTCCTTCACGTGGCGCGCCATGCCCGCGGTCGAGGCGTGGGCTCGATGGGCCGTGCCGAAGGCGTCGTTCACCCAGACGTCGCAGAGCGCGGCGAGCTCCCGGCAGAAGGCGTCGTCGTTCCGCTCCTCCTCGGGGTGGAACCGGAGGTTCTCGAGCAGGAGGACCTGCCCCTCCTGCAGGTCGCGGACGAGCTTGCGCACCCCGTCGCCGACGCAGTCGTCGGCGAGGGTGACGTCCTGGCCGAGGAGCTCGGAGAGGCGCGCCGCGGCCGGCTCCAGGGTGAGCTTCTGGCGATCGTCCGGCCTCCCCTTCGGGCGGCCGAGGTGGGAGGCGAGGATCACCCGGGCGCGCGCGGCCACCGCGAAGCGGATGGTGGGCAGCGCGGCGCGGATGCGCGCGTCGTCGGTGACGTGGCCGGCGTCGTCGAGCGGGACGTTGAAGTCGACCCGGATGAAGACCCGCTTGCCCCCGAGCTGGAGCGCGTCGATCGTCCTGAGCGCCATGGTGCCCCCCTCCCGCCCGCTACCGGGTCAGGAACTTCGCCATGTCGACCATGCGGTTCGAGAAGCCCCACTCGTTGTCGTACCAGGCGAAGACCTTGGCGAAGGTCCCGTCGATCACCGTGGTGTTGGTGGCGTCGAGGATGGCGCTGTGGGGGTTGCCGTTGTAGTCGATCGAGACCGTCGGCTCCTCGGAGTACTGCAGCACGCCCTTCAGCGCCCCGGCGGCGGCGGCCTGGAAGGCGGCGTTGATCTGCTCGGCGGTCGCCGGCCGCTCCAGCTCGACGGTGAGGTCGACGAGCGAGACGTTGGGCGTCGGCACCCGCACCGAGGTCCCGTGGAGCTTCCCCTTGAGCGCCGGGATCACCTCGGCCACCGCCTTCGCGGCCCCGGTCGTCGAGGGGATCATCGAGAGGGCCGCGGCCCGGGCCCGCCGCAGGTCCTTGTGCGGGAGGTCGAGCAGGTTCTGATCGTTCGTGTAGCTGTGGATCGTCGTCATGAGCCCGCGCCGGATGCCGAAGGACTCGAGGAGCACCTTGGCCACCGGGGTGAGGCAGTTGGTGGTGCAGGAGGCGTTCGACACGATGACGTGACGCGCGCGGTCGAAGGTCGCGTGGTTGATGCCGAAGGCGAAGGTCGCGTCGGGGTTCTTGGCCGGGGCGGAGATCAGCACCCGCGGGGCGCCCGCCTTGAGGTGCCCCTCGGCGCGCTCGCGCTCGGTGAAGAGCCCGGTGCACTCCAGGACCAGGTCGACCTTGTTCGCGGCGTGGGGGAGCTCGGCCGGCGACCGGACCGCGGTCACCTGGATCTCCCGCCCGCCCACCACGATGCCGGTCGCCGTCGCCTTGACCTCGGCGTCGAGCACCCCGTGGACCGAGTCGTACTTGAGCAGGTGCGCGAGGGTCTTGGTGTCGGTCAGGTCGTTGATCGAGACGAACTCGAGATCCTTCTCGCCGCGCTCGAGCGCCGCCCGGAGGACGCAGCGCCCGATCCGTCCGAAGCCGTTGATTGCGATGCGTGCCATGTTACCCTCCGCCCGCCCGGGGTCGTGAAATGGGCGCCCAAGCTACCGGGGAGGCCGGGGGGTGTCAACGACGCGCGCACCGCGCCGTCGCGCGCTGCGACGAGCGTCGGCGCCGCGCCGGGGAGCGGCGCTACAGGGAGGCGCGCGCCGCCTCCGGCACCTCCGGCAGCGCGGCCGGGTGCGGTCCCTTGGACCTGAGATCCTGGGTGACGAGATCGATCAGCTCGGTGGAGAGGTTCAGGATCTGGTTGGTCGTGTAGCCGCTGCCTCGGAGCTCCTTGAAGAGCGACCTCGCCAGGATCTGCGTTCCCTTGACGTCGAGCACACCGGTTGCCATGAGGGTTCTCCCAGGGAGGCCACGAGCGGTTTCGAAGGACCTCCTCCAGGAAAGCAAGCGATGGGCCATGCGCCGATCAGAAATTAACATGAGTATTTTCGGTCGCCTGTCGACACGGCGCCCCACCCTTCTGGCCCCCGTCGATGCGTAGTCCCGTACGCGGTGGACAGCCCCGGCGGCCGCGGGGTGCGAAGCGCCCTGCGCGCCCGCCGAGGGTGTAGGGGGCGGCGATGGCACGGTACCGGGTCCAGAACCTGTCGCTCCGCCCGGGCGAGGACGATGCCGTGCTGCGCGCGCGCGCCGCGGTCAAGCTCGGCGTCGATCCGGGCGCGCTCGCCGGCCTCTCGGTGCTGCGCCGATCCCTCGACGCGCGACAGAAGGGCCGACCGCGGTGGCTCGTCAGCGTCGAGGTCGAGCTCGAGGGGGCGCTCCCGTCGCTCCCCTCCGACGTCCAGCCGGCGCCGGCCCCCGCGCCCGCGCCCCCCCGCGTCCGCCCCCCGGCGGTCCGCCCCATCATCCTGGGCGCCGGGCCGGCCGGGCTCTTCTGCGCCTGGGACCTCCTCCGGCGCGGCGTCCCGTCGGTCGTCGTGGATCGCGGTCGGACCATCGGCCCGCGACGCCGCGACGTCGCCGCCCTCCTGCGGGACGGCCACCTCGACCCGGAGTCGAACATGAACTTCGGCGAGGGGGGCGCCGGCGCCTACACCGACGGGAAGCTCGCGACCGGCATCCACCACCCGGCCGTCCGGACGGTGGTCGAGCTCTTCGCGCGGCTCGGCGGGGTGGAGCGGATCCTCGTCGAGGGCAAGCCCCACGTCGGGTCGGACGTCCTCCCGTCGGCCATCTCGGCGATGGTGGCCGAGCTGACCGCCGGCGGGTGCGAGTTCCGCTGGGAGACGCGGGCGACCGACCTCCTGCTCCGCGGCGGGCGCTTCGCGGGGCTCGTCCTCGCCGGCGGGGGGCTCCTCGAGTCCGACCGGCTCGTGCTCGCCCCGGGGAACAGCGCCCGGGAGCTCTTCGAGCTCTTCGCCGCCCGCGGCTGGCCCATCGAGGCGAAGCCCTTCGCGGTCGGCTTCCGCGCCGAGCACCCCCAGCCGCTCATCGATCGCATCCAGTACGGCGGCGAGCGGCGCGACCGCACCCTGCCGCCCGCCGACTACAAGCTCGCCGACACCCCCCGCGGCGGCGGCGCGGGGCGCGGCGTCTACTCCTTCTGCATGTGCCCGGGTGGCGTGGTGGTGCCCACCCCGACCGAGCCGGGCCTCCTGTGCACCAACGGCATGTCCAACTCCCACCGCTCCTCCCCGCTCGCCAACGCCGGCATCGTCGTCGCGGTCTCCCCCGCCGACTTCGCCGCCGAGGGGTTCGAGGGGCCGCTCGCCGGGCTCGCCTGGCAGCGGCGCTGGGAGCGAGCGGCGCACGACCTGGGCGGCGGGGGCTATCGCGCGCCGGCGCAGCGGCTCGCGTCGTTCGTCGCCCGCCGCGCCGGCGCGCCTCCCGGCCGCGCGAGCTACCGTCCGGGGGTCACGCACGCCGACCTCGACGCCCTCTTCCCGGAGGCGGTCCGGAGCGCCCTCCGGACCTCGCTCCGCGCCTTCGACCGCCGGATGCGCGGGTTCGTCACGGACGAGGCCCTCCTCGTGGGCGTCGAGACCCGCACCAGCGCCCCCTGCCGGCTCCCCAGGACCGACCGGTTCGCCTCCCCGGGGCTCCCCGGCGTCTACCCCTGCGGCGAGGGGGCGGGCCACGCCGGCGGGATCGTCTCCTCGGCCGTCGACGGGCTGCGGGTCGCCGAGGCGATCGCCGAGGAGCTCGGTCCGGCGCCGTGAGGGACCCACCGCGCTACGAGGTCCGGGACGCGCGCGGGCGGGTGCTCACCGTCCGCTCGCTCGCCGAGCTCGCCACGCTCCACCGGGAGGGGCTCGTCGCCGACGGCGACGAGGTCCGCCGGGCGGGCGGGGGCGCCTGGACCCGCGCCGACGAGGTGCCCGCGCTCCGCGCCGTGCGCCCGCGCTCGCGGGACCGGCGCTGGGCCTGGGCCGTCCTCACCGCGGCGCTCGCCCTCGCGATCGCGCTCGCGCTGCGCCGGAGCGGCGGACCGCCCGCGGAGCGCCGGCCGCCGGCCGCAGGTCAGCGGCCGTAGTCGTCCTGGACCCGGACGACGTCGTCGACCTCCGGCGTCGAGACCTCCCAGACGTCGCAGTCGGTGATCGCGCGCATCCGGTGGATCGTCCCGGGCCGCACGCGGTAGCTCTGGCCGGGGACCATCGGGTGGTCGGTGAGCCGGTCCCCCTCGCCGAGGACGAGGACCATCTCTCCGCGGGCCAGGTGGATCGTCTCGTCCTTGCGCTCGTGGTACTGGAGCGAGAGCTGGCAGCCGGCGCGGACGTGGAGGAGCTTCCCCACGTACAGCTCGGACTGGGCCCACCAGAGCTCGTGACCCCACGGCTTCTCGACGCGCTTCGGCTGCTCGAACGGGGACATCTGCGACGCCTCCTGATCAACGCGTGGCCACCACCAACCCCTTGGCGCCGGTCTTCGCGGTCACGCCGGCGAGGAAGCGCTGCGCGTCGCGCCGGGTGGAGAAGCTCCCGAGCCGGACCCGGAAGGTCCTCCCCTTGCCGTGGACGTCGGCCTCCTCGACGCGCGGCGAGTACCCTCGCAGCTTCGCGACCCAGCGATCCGCCTCCGCCCTCCGCGGGGTCGAGACGACCTGCACGGTGAAGCCTCCGCCGCGCGCCGCCGGCGCCGAGCTTCGCGCGAGCGGATCGGGCTCGCCCGGAGGGGGCGCCGGCGCCGCGGCCGAGACCGGGGCCGCGGTCGGGGTCGGGGGCGGGGTCG
>JAJXSQ010000087.1 GCA_021784495.1 Myxococcales bacterium
CGCCCGCCGCCGGCCCGGCGACCGCCGCCCCGGCGGCGAACGCCTCCTCCCCCGCGGGCAAGCTCGCCGTGGCCACGCCGGCGGCCCCGCCGCCCTTCCACCGGATCGTCGATCGCGTGGCCGCCACGGTGAACGGCGACGTGATCACCCTGCGCGACCTGCAGGACCGGGCCGGGGCCGAGTACCAGCGGGCCGAGCGGCTCCCGGCCGGACCGGAGCGGGAGGCGGCGGAGCGGGCGGCGCTGCGGCGCGCCTTCGATCAGATGGTCTCCGAGCGGCTCTTCCACGCCCAGGCGGTCATCTACCAGGTCGACGTGAACGACCAGCAGGTGAACGGCGCGATCGAGGACATCAAGAAGCGGAACAACTTCGACGACCGGATGCTCGACCAGGCCCTCGCCGAGCAGGGGACCGACCGGGCCGGCTTCCGCGAGCAGGTCCGCCGCGACCTCGAGTCCTACCGCATCCTCGACTACAAGGTCCGGAGCCGGGTGAAGGTGACCGACGAGGACATGCGCATCTACTACCGCACCCACCCCTCCGAGTTCGGCGGCGAGGAGGAGCTCCACGTCCGCCACATCTTCATCCCGGTGGCCCCCGACGCGCCGCCGGACGCGGTCGCGGCCGCCCGGGCGGCGGGGGAGGCGGCGCTCCAGCGGCTCGCGACCGGGGAGCCGTTCGCCCGGGTGGCGAAGGAGGTCTCGCGGGGCCCGGGGGCCGACGAGGGCGGCGACCTGGGGTGGCTCCGGCGCGGGACGATCGACCCTCGCCTCGAGGAGATCGCCTTCACGCTGAAGGACGGGGAGGTGTCGAAGCTGGTGCGCTCCGGCCCCGGGTTCCACCTCTTCGAGGTCGACGGGCGCCGGCTCTCCGGCGGGCGCTCCTTCGAGGCGGCGCGCGACTCGATCCGGGAGCGGCTCTCCACCCAGCAGACCCAGTCCTACCGCGACCAGTACGTCGCCGAGCTGAAGCGGGACGCGGTCATCGAGACCGACCTGCCCGAGCTGAAGGACTGACGGTGCGGCCGCCCCCCCTGGCCGGCGCCCGCCCGGCGCGGATCGCCATCAGCCTGGGCGATCCCTCCGGGATCGGACCGGAGGTGACCGGCGCCGCGCTCGCGCTCCTGGGGCGCGAGGTGGAGCCGCTGGTCTTCGGCGATCCCGGCGTCCTCGACCGGGGCCCCGGCGCGCTCGGGCTCCCGGTGATCCCCCCCGGCGCCCCCATCCCGCCCGGCGGCGCCTTCGTCGCCGTCACCCGGCTCGCCCCCGGGGCGCTCCGGCCCGGACACCCGACCCGCCCCGGCGCCGCCGCCCAGCTCGCCTACCTCGAGGCCGCCTTCGAGGCGGTGCGGCGCGGGCTCGCCGACTCGCTCTGCACCGCGCCGGTCTCCAAGGCGCAGGTCGGGCGCGTCCTCCCGGGCTTCGTCGGCCACACCGAGTGGCTCGAGGCGCGCTGCGGCGTCCGGCGGTCGGTGATGATGCTGGCCGGGGAGCGGCTCCGGATCGCGCTGGTGACGAACCACGTCGCCCTGGCCCGGGTCCGCCGGGCGCTCACCCCGGCGCTCATCGCCGAGACCATCGCCATCACCCACCGCGCGCTGCGGCAGGACCTCGGGGTCCCGCGGCCGCGCCTGGCCCTCGCCGCCTGGAACCCGCACGCCGGCGACCAGGGGACCTTCGGGGACGAGGAGGCGACCCTCCTCGCCCCGGCGCTGGCCCTCGCCGGGCGGCGGCGGACGCCGGCGCGCGGCCCCTTCCCGGCCGACTCGATCTTCTTCCGCGCGGCGCTGGGCGAGTTCGACGCGGTGATCGCCCTCTACCACGACCAGGGGCTCATCCCGGTGAAGCTCCTCGACGCGGTGCTCCACGACCCGGCGGTCAACGTGACGCTCGGCCTCCCGGTCGTCCGGACGAGCCCCGATCACGGCGTCGCCTACGACCTCGCCGGCACCGGTCGCGCCAGCCCGGCGAGCATGGTGGCGGCCCTGCGGCTCGCGGCCCGCGTCGCGGCGGTGCGGCGGGGCGAGCGCGCCCCGGCCCCGGCGCCGTCTACACGTTGAAGCGGAAGTGCATGACGTCGCCGTCCTGGACGACGTAGTCCTTCCCCTCGACGCGGAGCTTCCCCTCGGTCCGGCAGGCCGCCTCGCTGCGGAGCGCGAGGAGGTCCTCGACCCGGATCACCTCGGCCTTGATGAAGCCCTTCTCGAAGTCGCCGTGGATCACCCCGGCCGCCTGCGGCGCGTGGGTCCCGCGGCGGACGGTCCAGGCGCGGCACTCGTCCTCGCCGGCGGTGAAGTAGGTGACCAGGCCGAGGAGGTCGTAGCCGGCGCGGACCAGCCGGTGGAGCCCCGGCTCGGCGAGCCCCAGCCCGGCCAGGTACTCGGCCCGCTCGGCCGGCTCCAGCGCGACCAGCTCCGCCTCGACCTGGCCGGAGATGACCACCACCGGCGCGCCCTCGGCGGCCGCCAGCGCCCGGACGGCGGCGACCCGGGGATCGTCGGCGACCCCGAGCTGCCCCTCGTCGACGTTGGCGATGTAGAGGATCGGCTTGGCGGTGAGCAGCGCGAGCTCGCGCGCGAGCGCCCGCGCCCCGTCGCCGGCGGCCTGGGCGCGGACCGGCTGGCCGGCCTCGAGCCCGGCCGCGAGGCCGTCGAGGAGGACGAGCTCGGCCCGGGCCTGCTCCCCCGCCGCGCCGCCGCCCTTGGCCCCCTTCCGGGCGCGCTCCCGGCGCCGCTCGATCGACTCGAGGTCCTTCAGCATCAGCTCGGTCTCGACCACGTCGCGGTCGCTGCGCGGATCGACGGCGCCGGCGACGTGGACGACGTCCGGGTCGGCGAAGCAGCGCAGGACGTGGGCGATGGCGTCCACCTCGCGGATGTTGGCGAGGAACTGGTTGCCGAGCCCCTCCCCCTTGGACGCGCCGGCGACCAGCCCGGCGATGTCGATGAACTCCAGGGTGGTCGGGGTGGTCTTGCGCGGCGAGAAGAGCCGGGCCAGCGCGTCGAGGCGGGGATCGGGGACCGGCACCACGCCGACGTTCGGCTCGATGGTGCAGAAGGGGTAGTTCGCCGCCGCGGCCTGGGCGGCGCCGAGGAGGGCGTTGAAGAGGGTCGACTTCCCGACGTTGGGGAGGCCTACGATGCCGATGCCGAGAGCCATGCCGTTCCCCTGGAACGAAGACGGCTCCGGCGGACCGCGGGGCCCGCCGGAGCCGGTGGTGCGGTGCGATCCGGCGGCGCCGCTAGGCGCGCCCGACCGGGAGCTGCTGGAGGTACTCCTCGACGAGCTTGCGCTGCGCCCGGTCGTCGAGGCTCGCGGTGACCAGCCGGGACGCGGCCTCGATGGCCAGGTCGGCCACCATCCCCCGCAGCTCGGCGGCGGCGCGGGAGCGCTCCTCGCCGATCAGGCCGCGCGCCGAGGCGACCAGCTCGTCGGCCTCCTTGCGAGCCCGGGCGGTGAGCTCCTGCCGGAGCAGCTCGACCTCCTGCTGGTTCCGGCGGGCCAGCTCCGCCGCCTCGCGGGTGGCGCGGGCCAGCGTCTCCTTCTGCTCGGCGAGCAGCCGCTCGGCCTCGGCCCGCTCCCGCCGGGCCGCGTCGATCGCCTCGCGGATGGTCCGCTCCCGCTCCTGGAGCATCTTGACGATGGGTCCCCAGGCGAACCGGGAGAGCACCGCCACCAGGAAGAGGAAGGTGATGGCGGTCCAGAGCGTGAGCCCCGGGTTGATGTCGGTGAGGGCCCCCACGGCGAGGACCGGGGCCGGTGCGGCGAAGGCCATGGCTGCTCCCTGGCTGGGGAAGGGGCGGCTACTGCTTGATGGCGAGGAGCACGCAGACGACGATGGCGAAGAGCGTCACGCCCTCGATCAGGGCGGCGGCGATGATCATCGAGGTGCGGATGTCGCCGGCGGCGGTCGGCTGGCGGGCCGAGCCCTCCATGGCGGCGGCGGCGAGCTTGCCGATGCCGAAGCCGCCACCGATGACGGAGAGGCCGGCGCCGAAGCCGGCGGCGAGGAACGCGAGAGCGGTGCTGGTCATGGTCGAACTACCTCGTGTGGTTGCAGCGGGGCGGGCTTGACCGGGCCGCCGTGGACCGTGGCGCGTGCGGCGCTCGACTACCCATGGCCGGGAGAGGTCCCGGCCACGTGAGAGGCGTGGACGTCGGCGGCGCCGGGGTCGGCGTGGCCGTGCTCGTCGTCGTGGCCGCCGTGGTGCGCGAGGCCGGCGCCGATGAAGAGCGAGGAGAGCATGCAGAAGATGTAGGCCTGCACGAAGCCGACGAAGACCTCGAGCAGGAAGATGCCCAGCGCCATCGGCACCGAGCCGAGCGCCACCCAGCTCGACCCCAGGGCGAAGATGAGCCCGATGAGCGAGAGGATGACGATGTGGCCGGCGATCATGTTGGCGAAGAGACGGACGGTGAGGGCGAAGGGCTTGGTGAAGAGCCCGAGGATCTCGACCGGCACCATGATCGGCCAGAGGAGCGGGTGGACGCCCCCGGTGAGGTGGGCGAGCCAGCCGCCGAGCCCCATGGCGCGGATCGCCGCGTACTGGGTGATCACGAAGGTGAAGACGGCCAGGGTGAGGGTCACCGCCAGGTTGCCGGTCGCGGTGGCGGCGAAGGGGAGGAGGCCGAAGAGGTTGACGAAGAGGATGAAGAAGAAGGCGGTGAGCAGGTAGGGGAGGAAGCGGTCGGCGTCGGCGGCGCCGATGTTCTTCACCGCGATCTCGTTGCGGACGAAGGCGACCAGCATCTCGAGGAAGTTGTAGAAGCCCCGCGGGACGAGGCCCCGCTTCCCGGTCGACAGGCCGAAGGCGAGGAGGAGGAGCGCCGAGGCGAGCCACATCATGATCAGGTGGCGCGTCGGGGTCATGTCGAGCCGGAAGCCGCCCACCTCCAGCACCATCCGCTCGCCGAGCACCTCGTGGAGGTCGAGCTCGCAGTTCCAGCGGAAGCCCCCCTCGCAGACGCCCGGGAACTCCAGGACGTAGCTGTCGGTGACGTGGTGCATCATCGCGGTCGAGAGGCCGCCGCCGTGGCCGCCGGCCTCCTCGGCGCGGGTCGCGGCCGAGACCTCGACGCCCGGCGTCTCGGGCGCGCGCGCGGGCGCCCCCTCCGGCTGGGCGAGCGAGAGGCCGAGCACCAGGGTGGCGAGCGTGGCGATCATGCGTGGATCCCCGTCCGGCGGAGCGAGTGCAGGTAGGCGCCCTCGAGGGCGCTGAAGACGAAGTAGGGCACGAAGAAGGCGACGACGAAGGCGACCACGTTCCCGCCGGCGCGGCCGAGGAGCCCGGCGGCGAGCCCGACCACCACCAGCCGGACGAGGAAGGTCGCGACGAAGACGGCGAGGACCCGCTGCATGGGGCGGCGGGCGCGGTGCGCGGCGGCCCCCATGGCGGCGATCGAGGCGATCGCGGTGACCCCGGCGATGAGCGCCCCGGCGAGCGCGGCGGACCGGTAGGGCCCGGCGGCGAGCGCGAGGAGGACGAAGGTGGCGGCGGCGCCGGTGGTGGCGAACTGGAACTTCACCTGGGAGTCTTCCGCCTTCCGAGGACCGTCCTGAAGAAGCCGATGAAGCCGCCCAGCATCCCCACTCCCGCGCCGACCATGGTGAGCCAGGGCACCGAGTGACCGAGGCGCCGGTCGGCCCAGACGCCGGCCCAGGTGAAGCAGCCGACCGCCGCCACGAGCTGCGTGGAGGCCGCGATGTACGGCGCCGCCGTGCGGTACCCCTCCGCCAGGCCCGAGAGTCCCTGCTCCTCCGGCTCGCGGCGCTCCCGGTCGCCGCGCTCCGCCATGCCCGCTGCCCTCCGCCGTCCGCCCGCCGCGCTCGCCGAATCGCCAGCGGTCACCGGCGCTTCGGCGAGGTGGAGGGCGGGTCCGTATAGCAGGCGGGGTGGGCCCCGTCAACGGCGGGCTGCACCCCTCGCCCCGCGCCCCGCCGAGCCGGCCCAACCCCCCGTCACGCCTCGACCTTCGCCGCGGCCGCGAAGGCGATCCGCGCCGCCCCGAGCGTCCGGTCGAGGTCGGCCTCGGAGTGCGCCGTGGAGAGGAAGGCGGACTCGAACTGGGAGGGCGGGAAGTAGACCCCGTTCTCGAGGAGGGCGTGGAACCAGGCGGCGAAGCGCCGGGTCGAGGCGCGCCGCGCGCTGGCGGCGTCGAAGACCGGCTCCCCGGAGAAGAAGACGGTGAGCATCGAGCCGACCCGGTTCACCTGGACCGGGAGGCCCGCGTCGGCCGCCGCGGCCGAGAGGCCGGCGGCCAGGGCCGCGCCGCGGGCCTCGAGGAGCGCGTAGGCGGCCGGCGTCATGAGGCCGAGGGTGGCGATCCCCGCGGCCATCGCCATCGGATTGCCGGAGAGCGTGCCGGCCTGGTAGACGGGCCCGGCCGGGGCGATCCGGTCCAGGACGTCGGCCCGGCCGCCGAAGGCGCCGACCGGGAGGCCGCCGCCGATCACCTTGCCGAAGGTGACGAGGTCCGGGCGGAGCCCGAGGAGCTCGCAGGCGCCGCCCGCCGCGAGCCGGAAGCCGGTCATCACCTCGTCGACGATGAAGAGCGCCCCGTGGCGCCGGCACAGGTCGTGGACGCCCTGGAGGTAGCCGGGGCGCGGGACGAGGACGCCCATGTTCCCGACGACCGGCTCCACGATCACCGCGGCCACGGTCGACCCGTGCGCGGCGAGGAGCCGCTCCAGCGCCGGGAGGTCGTTGTAGGGCGCGGTCAGGGTGTGGCGGGCGACGTCGGCGGGGACCCCGGGCGAGTCGGGGAGGCCGAGGGTCTCGACGCCCGAGCCGGCCTTCACCAGGAGCGGATCGCCGGCGCCGTGGTAGCAGCCGTCGAACTTGACCAGGTCGTCGCGGCCGGTGAAGCCGCGGGCCAGCCGGATGGCGGCGGTGGTCGCCTCCGTCCCCGAGGAGCAGAAGCGCATCTTCTCGATCCAGGGCGCGCGCTCGCGGACCCGCTCGGCGAGCTGGATCTCCTTCGGGCTCGGGGCGCCGAACGAGGAGCCCTCGCGGAGCGCCTCCTGCACCTCGCGCATCACCTCCGGCGGGCAGTGGCCGGCGATCAGGGGGCCCCAGGAGAGGACGTAGTCGACGTAGTCGTTGCCGTCGACGTCGACGAGGTGGGACCCGCGGCCGCGGGCGATGAAGCGGGGCGTTCCGCCCACGCCCTTGAAGGCGCGGACCGGGCTGTTGACGCCGCCCGGGAAGAGGGTCAGGGCCTTCTGGAAGAGCTTCTCGGAGAGGTCGGTCTTCATCGTCGGGTCCCGGGGGTGGCGCCGGCGGCGCTGGCGGTGGGGGGGGGAGCGGGGGGCGCGGGCGCGGGCGCGGGCGCGGGCGCGGCGGGGGGGACGCGCAGGTGGCGCCCGTAGTCGAAGGCCTGCATCCGGTCGCCCGGGGTGCCGGTGTGGGCCGCCTCCCGGCGGCGGCGCACCGCCTCGATCGCGAACCGGATCGCGTCCGGGTTCGGGTCGTCGGGGAGGGCCCGGGCGTAGAGCTCGAGCGCGCGGTCGAGGCGGCCGGCCTCGGCCTCGAGCTGGGCCTGCCCCTCCAGGGCGGCCGCGGCCAGATCGCGCGCCGGGTGGCGGTCGATCAGCGCCTGGTAGGCGCCCATCGCGTCCTCGGGGCGGCGGTCCCCGGCCCAGGCCTGGCCGGTGAGGAGGAGCCCCTCGTCCGCCTCGCGGCTGGTGGGCCAGCGCTCCTCGAGGACCCGCGCCTCGATCCGCGCCTGCTCCCGGTTGCCGAGCTCGAGGTACTGGCGGGCCACCTCGAGCTGGGAGCGCGGCGCCAGCGGCGAGTCGCTCCCGGCGACGTCGGCGTACTGGGCGATGGCCGCGACCCGGTCGCCGAGCCGGTCGCGGAAGATGTCGCCGATGAGGGTGCGGGCGCCGAGCGCCGGGGCGCTGCCGGGGGCGAGCGAGATGATCCGGCGGTAGTAGGCGATGGCGCCGCCGTAGTCGCCGAGCTCGAGGTAGGCGACGTCGCCGGCGGCGGAGAGCGCGCGCAACCGGACGGCGGCGTCGGACGGCGACAGCGCCCCCTCACCGAGGCCGGCGAGGAGCTCC
>JAJXSQ010000088.1 GCA_021784495.1 Myxococcales bacterium
GGCCAGCCCTTCGACTTCGGGGACTTCTCCACGGTCAACGTGGAGGGGTACGGCCCGTTCGACTTCGGCTCGGTCTTCGACACCCTCTTCGGCCAGCGCGCCGGCCGCGGCGCCCGCGGCCGCCACACGGCGCCGGCGCGGCCCGGCGCCGACGTGGAGGCCGACCTGGAGATCGATCTGCGCGAGGCGGTGATCGGCGGCGCTCGCGACGTCCGCGTCGACGGCCGCACCCTCCGGATCACCCTGCGGCCCGGGCTCGTCGACGGGTCCCGGATCCGGCTGGCCGGCCAGGGGGGCCCGGGCGAGCGCGGCGCCCCCCCCGGCAACCTCCTCCTGCGCATCCGGCTCCGGCCGCACCCGCTCGTCCGGGTCGACGGACGGGACCTGTCGCTCGATCTCCCGGTCACCGTCCCCGAGGCGGTCCTCGGCGCCGACGTGGAGCTGCCGACGTTCGACGGGAAGGTCCGGTTCAAGGTCCCGGCCGGCGCCCAGAGCGGGACCCGCATCCGGCTGCGCGGCAAGGGGCTCCCGGAACAGGACGGGGGACGGCGCGGCGACCTGTACGCGGTCGTGCGGCTGATCCTGCCGGAGGCGACCGAGGAGCTCGCCCGCGCGGTCGCGCCGCTCGCCCCGCTCTACAAGGCCGATCCGCGCGGCGACATCTCGTTGTAGAACGGGGCCCGACGCCACCCGCCGGAGCGGGCCCGGCTGGAGGTCTCGATGGGCATCTTCGATCTGTTCGGCTCGCCCTCGACGCGGGAGGACGCGGCGCGGCGCAAGCTGGCGCGGAGGCTGACGGAGCGGTACGGGCCGCCGGAGAACCGCCAGAAGGCGATCGACCAGCTCGGCCGCGAGCGCACGGCCGGGTCCCTCGAGACCCTCTGCCTCCGCTTCACCATCCACTCCGAGCCGGGGATCACCGACCAGGAGGAGAAGGAGCTCGCGCTCGGGCACCTCCTGGAGGCGGGGCGCGACGCGATCGCCCCGGTGACCGCCTTCCTCCAGAAGCACGAGGCGGGCGTCAGCTGGGGGCTCCAGGCGCTCGCCGGCGTGGCGACCTCGGAGGAGGTCGTCGCGATCACGGTGGCGGAGCTCGCGCGCCTCGCCACCGTCTACACCCGCGACCCGGAGAAGAAGCTCACCCTGCTCGCCTGGCTCGCCGAGCACCACCCGGGCGCCGCCTCCGACGCCCTCGAGCCGGCGGTCGTCGCGCTCCTCGAGGACTTCTCCGACGACGTGCGGATCCGGGCGACCCGGCTGCTCGCGCTCCGCGCGCCGAGCGAGCCGATCCGGGTCGCGCTCCTCGAGCTCCTCGTCCGGGACGCCGGCAACGCCCGGGTTCGCGGGGAGGTGCTCACCGCGCTCGCCACCCACCAGGCCGACGTCGCGGGATACCGCCCGCGCGTCGAGCCGCTGATCGCCGAGCCCTGGTTCCTCGACCGGGAGGGCCGCGTCAAGAAACGCGGCTGATCCGTGGCCGACTCCCCGCGCCCCGCCCCCTCCGCCGGAGGGGGGCTCCTGGGACGGCTCTTCGAGCCGGTGCGGGTGGCCGTGGAGACCCCGGGCGAGCTCGCCGCGCTCGCCGCGCGCGGCGGGCTGGTCTTCGTCGTCCGGCGCCCGCGCCTCCTCGACGTCCTCTACCTCCGCTGGTTCCTCCGCCGGCACGCCCTCCCGCCCCTGCGCGCCGCCCCCGGGCTCCGCGGGCTGCCGGCCGCGCTGACCCGCCTCCCCCGCTCCCGGCGCGCCCTCCTCCGGGCGCTGCGCGACGGCCAGTCCTCGGTCCTCTTCCTGACCGGAGACGCGCCGCTCGAGCCGTTCGCCGCCCTGGTCCGCCGGCAGCGCTCGCTCGACCGCCCCATCTCCCTGGTGCCCGCCCTCCTCCTCTGGAGCCGCCGGGCGCAGCGGGTCGAGGGGTCGGTCTGGGACGTCCTGTACGGCTCCCCCGACGCGCCCTCCGCGTTCGCCAACCTCGTCGCCTTCCTCCGGAACTTCCGCCGCGCCTTCCTCTCGATCGGGCGCCCGGTCGACCTGGCGGGCGCGCTGGCGTCGCGCCCGGAGGCGACGGACGAGCGGATCGCCGAGGCGGCGCGCGGGGTCGTCCACCAGCGCCTCGCGCGGGCGCTCCGGGCGGCCGTGGGCCCGCCGCTCACCACCCCGCAGCGGGTCCGCGCCAAGGTGCTGCGCGACCGGACGCTGCGGAGCGCGCTCGCGCGGAGCGCCGCCGACACCGGCCGGACGCCGGCCGCCGTCGCCGCCGAGTCCGAGCGCTGCCTCCGGGAGATCGCCAGCCGCTACGATCCGAACCTGGTGCGCCTCCTCCGGGCGGCGCTCACCCCGGTGTTCCGGAAGCTCTACGACTCGGTCGAGGTCGACGAGGAGGGGCTCGCGCGCGTGGTGCGGGCGGCGGGGGACGCGCCGCTCGTCTTCTGCCCGAGCCACAAGAGCTACGTCGACTTCCTCGTCCTCCCCTGGCTGCTCTACGAGCACGGCCTCCCGGCGCCGCACGTCGCCGCCGGGATCAACCTCTCCTTCTGGCCCTTCGGCGCGCTCGCGCGGCGCGGCGGCGCCTTCTTCATCCGCCGCTCGCTGAAGGGCGACCCGGTGTACACCCCGGTGCTCCGCGCCTACGTGAAGCACCTGCTCCGCGAGCGCTTCCCGCAGGAGTTCTACCTGGAGGGGAGCCGGAGCCGCACCGGGAAGCTCCTCCCCCCGCGCACCGGGCTCCTCTCCATGGAGGTCGACGCCTGGCTCGACGGCGCGGCGCCCGACGTGCTCTTCGTCCCGGTCGCCATCGACTACGAGCAGCTCATCGAGGCGACCAGCTACGCGCGGGAGCTCGCCGGCGGCGAGAAGCGCAAGGAGAGCCTGCGGTCCCTGCTCGGCGCGGTCCGCGTCCTCTTCCGCCGCTACCAGCGGGTGCACGTCCAGTTCGAGCCGCCCATCTCGCTCCGGGCGGTGGCGGCGGGCCACCCCGCGGAGCCGGCGCCGCTCCTGCCGGCCGCCGAGGAGGGCCCCGCGGCCGGGTCGCCCGGGGAGGCGCGCCGGGCCCTGGTCCGGGCGCTGGCGACCCGGATCGCGTACGGCATCGGCCGCGCGGTCACCATCACCCCGGTCGGCCTCGTCGCCTCGGCGCTCCTCTCGCACGGCCGCCGCGGCCTCGGCGCGGCCGAGCTCGGCCGGCGGGTGGAGCTCCTCCGGTACCTCGCCTCCCAGGGCGGCGCCCGCTTCGCCCGCGGGCTCGCCGGGACGCCGAGCGATCCGGGGCGGCCCGGGCCGGTGGCCGACGCGCTCCGCCGCCTCGAGGCGACCGGGCTCGTCCGGGCCGAGCGGGCCGCCGGGGAGACGATCTACCTCGTCCCCGACGAGCGGCGACCGCTCCTCGACTACCACCGCAACGCGGTGATCCACCGCTTCGTCGCGCCGGCGATCGTCGCCGAGGCGGTGCGGGCGGCCGGCGAGGAGACGACCGTGGCGGCGGCGCGCCACGAGGCCCGGTGGCTCTCGCGGCTCCTCAAGCTCGAGTTCACCTACCGCCCCGGGGCCTCCTCGGGGGAGGTCTTCGACGAGCACCTCGCGGCCCTCGAGCGGCTGGGCGCCGTCGCCGTCGACGACGCGCGGCTCCGGCGCGCCGCCGATCGGGAGACCATCCCCTTCCTCGCCGCCTTCCTCCGCCCCCCCCTCGAGGCGTACTGGCTCGTCGCCGACTCCTCGGCGGCGGCCCTCGGTGGCGCGGCGCGTCAGCCGGCGGAGCGACGCGCGCTGGTGCGGCTCGCGCTCGACCGCGGCCGCGCCGCCTACCTCTCGGGCCGGCTCGCCCACCGCGAGTCGCTCTCCCGCGCGACGATCGAGAACGCGATCGAGTGGCTCGTCTCGACCGGCCACCTCGCCGCGAGCTCCGGGCCGGGGGACCGCGTCGAGCTGCCGCAGTCGGGGCCGCCGCTCTCGGAGATCATCGACGGAATCGCTCGCCATCTCGCGCAATGATCTCGAGCGGCACGCGCGTTCTTCCCTTTCGCGCCGGTGCGCCTTTCGACTAATCTCCGTGGCCCGCGCAACAACTTCGCAGTCCTGGTAGCGATCCATCCATTCCGCCCGAGACCTGGGACGAAGATCGAGGAGGCTGACCGATGGCAGACCGGATTCTCCACAAGGGGCTCAAGGCCAAGGTGATGAGCGCCGAGGCCGCCGCCGCCCTCATCCCGAACGGCTCCACCGTCGGCATGTCCGGCTTCACGGGCGCCGGCTACCCGAAGGCCGTCCCGATCGCGCTCTCCAAGCGCGCCATCGACGATCGCCTCAAGGGGAAGCCGCTGAAGCTCAACGTCCTCACCGGCGCCTCGACCGGCCCGGAGCAGGACACGATCATGAGCCTCACCGAGGCCTCGCGGTTCCGCTTCCCCTACCAGGGGGACGCGGTGACCCGCGAGAAGATCAACGCCGGGCTCATCGAGTACCAGGACATGCACCTGAGCCACGCGGGCACGCTCGTCCGCTACGGCTACTACGGCAAGGTCGACTTCGCGCTGATCGAGGTGACCAAGATCCGCGAGGACGGCTCGCTGGTCTGCTCCTCGTCCTGCGGCGCCAACAACGTCTACCTGGAGCACGCCGAGAAGATCATCCTCGAGGTGAACTCCTGGCAGGACGAGCGGCTCGAGGGGATGCACGACATCATCTCGGTCAACCCGGTCCACGGCGAGCGCGTGCCCATCCCGATCCTCGCCACCGACGACCGCAAGGGCTCGCCCTACCAGACCATCGACGTGAGCAAGGTCGTGGCCGTCGTCGAGACCACCAACCCCGACCGGAACGCGCCCTTCAAGGCCCCGGAGGAGATCCACAAGAAGATCGCCCAGCACATCCTCGACTTCTTCGACGGCGAGGTGAAGGCGGGGCGCCTGGCGAAGCACCTGAACCCCCTCCAGTCGGGCGTCGGCAACATCGCCAACGCCGTCCTCGTCGGCCTGAACGAGGGGCCGTTCGAGAACATGACCAGCTACACCGAGGTGATCCAGGACGGCATGCTCGACCTGCTCGACTCGGGCAAGCTCCGCGTCGCGTCGGCCACGGCCTTCTCGGTCTCCCCCGAGGGGCAGGTCCGGTTCAACAAGAACATCGACCGCTACCGGAAGCAGATCATCCTGCGCCCGCAGGAGATCTCCAACAACCCGGAGGTCATCCGCCGCCTCGGCTGCATCGCGATGAACGGGTTCGTCGAGGCCGACATCTACGGCCACGTCAACTCGACCCACATCGCCGGCAAGGGGATCGAGAACGGCATCGGCGGGTCGGGCGACTTCGCCCGGAACTCGGCCTACACGATCTTCATGTCCCCCGCGACGGCCAAGGACGGGAAGATCTCGGCGATCGTCCCCTTCGCCACGCACATCGACCACACCGAGCACGACGTGCACGGGATCGTGACCGAGTACGGCTTCGCCGACCTCCGCGGCCGCTCCCCCAAGGAGAAGGCCAAGGAGATCATCGAGAAGGCCGCGGCGCCGGAGTACCGCCCGATCCTCTGGGACTACATGAAGCGCGCGATGAAGTCCCCGAGCGCCGGCCTCCAGTCGCCCCACATGTTCCACGAGGCCTTCGCCTTCCACACCCGGTACCTCCAGACCGGCGACATGCGGCCCAAGAAGTAGCCCCGGCCCCCAGGTCCCACCGACGGCGGCCGCCCCCGGGCGGTCGCCGTTTGCTTTTCGCCGGCCCGTCCCTACACTCGGGGCCCGTGCCCTCCCCGTCCCTCGATCTCGACCTGGCGCTGGCCACCGCCCGGCGCGCCGCCGAGGCGGGCGCCGCGGCGAGCCTCCGCCACTTCTCCGCCGGCCTCGCCGTCGAGCTGAAGCCCGACCGGACCCCCGTCACCCGCGCCGACCGCGAGGCCGAGGCGGCGATCGTCGCGGTGATCCGCGCCGCCTTCCCCGACCACGCCCTCCTCGGCGAGGAGACCGGGGCCCACCCCGGCAGCGCCGAGTGGCGCTGGATCGTCGATCCGCTCGACGGGACGAAGGGCTTCACCCGCGGGCGCGCCTTCTGGGGGCCGCTGGTGGCGCTGGAGGAGCGCGGCGCCGTGGTGGCCGGCGCCATGGCCCTCCCGGTCGCCGCCGAGGTCTACTGGGCGGCGCGGGGTCGCGGCGCCTGGCTCTCCACCGCCGGCGGCCCGCCCGCCCGGCTCGCCGTGTCGCGGATCGCGGACTGGCGCGACGCGACGCTCTCGCTCGGCGAGCCCCACGTCCTCCTCGCGCCCCCCCTCCTCGCGCCGATCGCCCGGCTCGCCACCGCCGCGCAGTCGGCGCGCTGCTACGGAGACCTGGCGGGCTGCGCGCTCGTGCTGAAGGGGCAGGCCGAGGCCTGGATCGAGGCGGGGGTCCAGCTCTGGGACATCGCGCCGCTCCAGATCCTCGTCGAGGAGGCGGGCGGCCGCTTCACCGACCACGCCGGCGCGCCGACCCACGCGTCGGGCCACTGCGTCGCGTCGAACGGCGCGGTCCACGAGCGGGTCCTGGCGGCGCTCCGCGAGGGGTGAGCGGCCGGGCCGGCGCCGGCCGGAGCGTCGTGGCGGGGCGCCGTCGCAGGTCGCCCGGGTGCGCGACGTCGAGGCCGCTCCAGACCGGATCGGCGCGGTGCATCGCGCCGAGGAGCAGGAGGAGGCGACCGAGGAGGCGCGCGGGCGCGCCCCCCGCGGCCGCGGCCACCACGGCGGCCGCCACCGCGTGCGCCGCGTAGGTGCCCGGCCCGGCCTCGCCGGCGAGGTCGCCGCCCCCCTCCAGCGCCGCGCGGAGGCGGGCCACGATCTCCTCGTCCGCGTCCCGCCACCCCTGGATCGCGCCCAGGGCGTGCCCCTCGAGGCTCCGCAGCGGCGCCCGGACGAGCACCTCGGCGACCAGCGCCGCGGAGCGGCGGGCCTCGGCCGCGCCGAGCTCCCGGCCGGCGAGGACGATCCGGCCACCGTCCCGGTCCGCCTCGGCGTCGATCGCCGCCGCCCAGCCTTCGCGCGAGGAGGACTCGAGGAGGCGCACCGTGGCTGCGGCGAGGAACGCCCGGACCAGATCGGCCGGGTGGGGATCCTCTGCCGGCCCCTCGCCCCGGAGGCGCGGCCCGGAGCCCCAGGCGGCGCCGAGGCCGCGGAAGGTGGCCACCAGCCCGACCGCGGCCGCCGGCCCCATGTTCAGGATCCCGAGGACGTCCGAGGCGGTCTCGCCGATCCGGTCGGACCAGTAGCCGGCGAGCCACGCCGGCCCCGCGCGCCCCAGCGCCGCCCGGATCGCCGCGGCCAGCTCGGCCTCGAGGCCGGTGTCGGCCGAGAGGACGTCGTGGCCCGCCGTCTCGTGCCCCAGGGCGGCCCAGAGGCAGAGGCCCCGCCGGGCGGTCGCCGGCGGGAGGCTCACCACCCCCGCCTCGACCCCGAGCGCGGCGACCGCCTCGATGGGGAGCGTGTAGGGGCCGAAGTCGGGTCGGCCGAACTCCACCAGCGGGGGGACCACCCCGCGATCGGGCGGCTTCACGCCGCGCCGGTCCTCGGCCGACAGGAAGCCGTCGTAGAGATCGGTCACCACCTCCTGGAAGGCGTCGACCGCGGGATCGGCCCCGCTCTGGGCGATGGCGCGCGCGACGTCGAGGAGCACCAGCGCCGCCCCCTCGCGCGAGGGATCGGAGGCGAGGAGCCGCCGCAGCCCCGCGGGGCCGAGCCGGTCGAGCGCCGCGCCGAACGGGAGGAGGACCGCCCGCCGGTAGAGGGCGGGCAGCCGGCCGCGCGCGGCGTCGACCGCGGCCCGGAGCGCGGTGTAGCTCTCCAGGTCGGCGGCGCCGCGATCCGGCTCCGCCGCGCAGGCGGCCACGTCGGCGACGCAGTCCGGGAGGTTCGAGAGGTCGATCGGCGGGCGCTCCGCCGGCCTGCGGTCCGCGCGCTCCATGGGCGCCCCCGGGGGTTGGAGAGGCCGAGTCTAGGCGACCGCCGCCGCTCCCGGGTCTGCGCGGATGTCGCAGGCGGGGCGACCTCGCCGGCCGGCCGCCGACGCACCGCGCTCCGCGGCCGGGCC
>JAJXSQ010000089.1 GCA_021784495.1 Myxococcales bacterium
TTCTCGATGGGCGCGCTCGTCGCCTGCGCCCTGGCCCACGACCACCCGGAGAAGGTGGACGGCCTGGTCCTGCTCGCGCCGGCGCTCGAGCTCACCTTCTCGGGGAGGCTGGCCGGGTTGCTGGGCCGCAGCGGCCTCTTCTGGCGCACGGTGATCCCGAAGCGCGACGGCTCCGACGTGCGCGACGAGGAGATGCGCCGGCGCAACCCCTGCCTGCCCGGGGTCCCCCTCTCGTCGGTCGCCGAGCTCCAGGCGCTCGCCGCCTCGGTCGACCGGGCGCTCCCCGGCATCGCCGCGCCGGCGCTGGTCATCGCCGGCGGCGAGGACCACACGGTGACCCTCGCCGGCGCGCGCCGGATCGCCCAGCGGATCGGCAGCGGGCCGGCGCGGCTCCTCGTCCTCCCCGAGAGCTACCACCTCGTCGGCCTCGACGTGGAGCGCGACGTCTGCGCCGACGAGGTGGCCCGGTTCCTCGGCGCGCTGCCCGTCCCCGGGACGGGCCTGCCGCCGCGCGCGGCCCCGCGGAAGGGGCGCCGCGTCGCCTCCTCCGGGCGGGCCCGACGGGTGGGCCCGCGCCCGCCCTCGTCCCGCGGCCGGAGGTGACGATGCCCGCCGTCGTGCTCTCGATCGACCAGGGGACCACCGGCACCACCGCGCTGGTCCTCGACCGTCGCCTCGCCGTCCGGGCGCGCGTCACCGTGGAGTTCCCGCAGCACTTCCCGCGCCCGGGCTGGGTGGAGCACGACCTCGAGGAGATCTGGAGCTCGACGCGGGTCGCGGTGCGGCGCGCGCTCCGCGCCGCGGCGGTGAGGGGGCGGGAGGTCGCCGCGATCGGGATCACCAACCAGCGGGAGACGACCGCGCTCTGGCACCGGGGCACCGGCCGCCCGGTGGGCCGGGCGATCGTCTGGCAGGACCGGCGCACGGCCGACGCCTGCGCCGCGCTGCGGGCGGCCGGGAAGGAGCCCTGGATCCGCGAGCGGACCGGGCTGGTCCTCGACCCCTACTTCTCCGCCACCAAGCTCCGCTGGCTCCTCGACCACGTCCGCGGCGCGCGCGCGGCGGCCGAGGCCGGGCGGCTCGCCTTCGGCACCATCGACACCTTCCTCGTCTCCCGCCTCACCGGCGGGGCGGCCCACGTCACCGACGTCTCGAACGCGAGCCGCACGCTGCTCGCCGGGCTCGCCACCCGCCGCTGGGACGACGAGCTCCTCGCCCTCTTCGGCGTGCCGCGCGCGGTGCTGCCGGAGATCCGCTCCTCCTCGGAGCTCTACGGCACCACCCGCGGGCTGGCCGAGCTCCCGGACGGCGTCCCCATCTGCGGGATGGCCGGCGACCAGCAGGCGGCGCTCTTCGGCCAGGCCTGCTTCGAGCCGGGCGACGCGAAGTGCACCTACGGGACCGGCGCCTTCCTCCTCCAGAACGTCGGGCCGGCGCCGGTCCACTCCTCGCGCCGGCTGCTCTCCACCGTCGCCTGGGAGGTGGGGGGCGAGGTGGCCTACGCGCTCGAGGGCTCCTCCTTCGTCGCCGGCGCCGCGGTCCAGTGGCTCCGCGACGGCCTGGGGCTCATCCGCCGCGCCGCCGACGTCGAGCCCCTCGCCCGCTCGGTCCGCGACGCGGGCGGCGTCACCTTCGTCCCGGCGCTCGCCGGCCTCGGCGCGCCGCACTGGCGCCCGGAGGCGCGCGGGGTGATCCGCGGGATCGACCGCGGGACCACCGCCGCCCACCTCGCCCGCGCGACGCTCGAGGGGATCGCCCTCTCGGTCTTCGACCTGGCCGAGGCGATGCGCGCCGAGTCGGGGCGGCCGCTCGCGAGCTTCAAGGTGGACGGGGGCGCCTGCCGGAACGGGCTCCTCATGCAGCTCCAGGCCGACCTCCTCGGGGTCCCGGTGATCCGGCCGCGGATGGTCGAGACGACGGCGCTCGGCGCCGCCTTCCTCGCCGGCCTCGCCGCCGGGGTCTGGAGGGGGCGCGACGAGATCCGGGCGGTCTGGCGGACCGATCGCCGGTTCACGCCGCGGATGCGGCCGACCGCGCGCGAGGCGCTCCTCGCCCGCTGGCGCGAGGCCGTCGCCGCGGCCTGAGGGCCGGGGCGTCCGGCCTCACCCGAGCCGGTCGAGCGCCTCCGCCACCGACGCGACCGCCACCAGCTCGAGCCCGCCCGGCGCCGCGGCGTGGCGGGCGTTCGGGGCCGGCAGGAGCGCCCGCTCGAAGCCGAGCCGGGCCGCCTCGGCGAGCCGGATCTCCGGCTGCGAGACCGCCCGCACCTCCCCGGCGAGCCCCACCTCGCCGAGGAGGAGCGTCCGCGGGGGGATGGCGCGGTCGCGGAAGCTCGAGGCGAGCGCGGCGATGGTGGCGAGGTCGGCGGCCGGGTCGTCGAGGTCGAGGCCGCCGGCGACGTTGACGAAGACGTCGCAGGAGAGGATCTCCAGCCCGACCTTCTTCTCCAGGACCGCGGCCAGGAGCGCCACCCGGTTCGAGTCGATGCCGAGCGCGGTGCGGCGCGGGGTGCCGAAGCCGGTCGGCGCGACCAGCGCCTGGATCTCGACCAGCACGGTGCGCGTGCCGTTCAGCACCGCGGCGACGGCGCTCCCCGGGGCGTCGAGCGGCCGCTCGGCGAGGAAGAGCGCCGAGGGGTTCGGGACCTCGGCCAGGCCGCCCGCCTTCATCTCGAAGACGCCGATCTCCGCCGCCGAGCCGAAGCGGTTCTTGTGGGCCCGCAGCACGCGGTACGGGTGGGCGCCTCCCCCCTCGAAGTAGAGGACGGTGTCGACCATGTGCTCGAGCACGCGCGGGCCGGCGATGGCGCCGTCCTTGGTCACGTGGCCGACGAGGAAGGTGGGCGTCTCGGTGGTCTTCGCGAAGGCCATGAAGCGCGCCGCCACCTCGCGGATCTGGGTCACCGTCCCCGGCGCGCTCGGGAGCTCGGGGAGGTACTGGGTCTGGATCGAGTCGATGGCCAGCGCCGCCGGCCGGAGCGCCTCGGCGGCGTGGAGCACCCGGACCGCGTCGGTCTCGGCGAGCACCTGGAGGTTCGGGGCGAGGGCCCCGAGCCGGTCGGCCCGGAGCTTCACCTGGCGCGCCGACTCCTCCCCGGAGACGTAGAGGACCGGGCGGTCGGGCGCGGCGCGGGCGAGCCGGTCGAGGGCGGCGAGGAGGAGGGTCGACTTGCCGATGCCGGGATCCCCGCCGAGGAGGACGAGCGAGCCGGCCACGACCCCGCCCCCCAGCACCCGGTCGAGCTCCCCGAGGCCGGTCCGGGCCCGCGCCTCGTCGCTCGCCTCGACCTCGCGGAGCGGGACGGGGCGCGCACCGCCGGCCGCGCCCCAGCCGCGCGCGCCGCCCTCCCGCGGCGCCGGCGCCTGGAGCTCCTCGTGGAGCGTGTTCCAGCTCCGGCAGGCGGGGCACTGGCCGAGCCACTTGGGGCTCTCGTGGCCGCAGCCGGTGCAGGCGAAGACGGTCCGTTGCTTGGCGGCGGGGCGGGGCACCATCGCTCGTTAGCACGTGCATCTGACGGGCCGGCGCGAGGGAGAGCGGTCGGACCCCGCCTCGAGTCCGACGACGCACGTCACGGCACCTTCAGGATCACGGGATCGGCGGTGGCCGCCTCCGCCGGGTCCGTCCGCGGGTTCCAGAGCCAGGCGAAGAGCGCGACCGCACCCGCCGCCCCGAGGAGCTGGGCGGCGACGAAGCCGGGGACGTCGGCCGGGAGGATGCCCGCGAAGGTCGCGGTGGCGGCCCGGGCCAGGGTGACCGCCGGGTTGGCGAAGGAGGTCGAGGCGGTGAACCAGTAGGCCGCCACGATGTAGAGCGCGACCGCCATGGGTACGGCCGCCGGCCGGTGGCGCTCCACCGCCAGGATGGTCAGGACGAGCCCGAAGGTCGCGACCACCTCGCTCACCAGCTGCCCCGTGCCGGCCCGGGCGTGGGCGGACGCGGAGAAGGCGGGCAGGCCGAACATCACGTGGGCGAGCAGCACCCCGGCGAAGGCGCCGGCGACCTGGGCCAGGAGGTAGGGCGCGACCCTGGCCCAGGCCAGCCTCTCCCCGATCGCGGCCGAGAGCGTCACGACCGGGTTCAGGTGGGCGCCCGAGATCGGTCCGAAGACCAGGATGAGGACCACCAGGGCGGCGCCGGTGGCCAGCGAGCTGGCCAGGAGCGCCACGGCGGCGTTCCCGCCCGCCAGCGACTCCCCCATGATCCCGGAGCCCACCACCACCGCGAGGAGGAGCGCGGTGCCGATCCCCTCGGCGACGAGCGCGCGTGCCATGGCTAGCAGCAGCTCCCGCCGGCGCAGGAGGTCGCCGAGGTCGTGACCTTGTAGTCGCCGCCCTTGGTCTCGCTCGGGTCGCGGACCAGCATGTCGGCGCCGCAGGGGAACGGGCGCGCCTCCTCGAGCGGCACCGGGGCGAGCGGCGCCACCAGGGAGAAGTGCTCGGCGTAGGGCGGCCGGGAGTAGAGGCCGAAGGTCTTGTCGCAGACCGCCACCCGGACGCCGCGGCGCAGGACGTGGCCGTCGTCGTCGCGCACCTCGCGGAAGGGGCCCTTGTAGATCACCGCCTGCTTGCGGTCCCAGCAGGGGCCTTCCTTGCCCTTGTAGGCGACGACGGTGACGCTGCGGAACTCGATCCCCTCCACGGTGCGCCAGGGGGCGGCCGGGCGCTCGACGAGGGTGACGCCGAAGAGCCCGGCCTCCTCGAAGGCCTGGAGGAAGCGATCCTCGCGCATGGCGCCGGAGACGCACCCGGCCCACAGCTCCGGGTCCCGCTGCAGGTGCTCGGGCACGTCCTCGTCGCTCACGATGTCGGAGACGACGGCGCGGCCGCCGCGCCGGAGCACGCGGTGGATCTCGCGGAAGAGGGCGGCCTTGTCCTGGGGCCTGACGAGGTTGAGGACGCAGTCGGAGACCACCACGTCCACCGCCCCGTCGGCCACCAGCGGGGCGGCCTGGCGCAGCCGCGCCGCCTCGGCCTCCGCCTCGCCCAGTCGGGCGGAGGAGGTGACCGGGTGGGCGGCCAGCCACCGGTCGAGGGCCTCCAGATCGAGCGCCAGGTCCTGGATCCGGCCCTTGCGGAACTCGATGTTGCGCAGCCCGGTCCGCCCCGCGAAGGTGGGGAGGTGGCGCCGGGACAGGGCGAGCATCTCGTCGTTCATGTCCACGCCGATGACCTTGCCGCGCTCGCCGACCACCTGGCCGAGCAGATAGCAGGCCTTGCCGGCCCCCGAGCCGAGGTCGAGGACCGTCTCGCCGGCCCGGACGTGGCGGGTGGGATCGCCGCAGCCGTAGTCCCGCGCCAGGATCTCCCGGGGGACCGCCGCGAGGAGCGCGGGGTCGTTGGTCGAGGGGCAGCAGAGCCCGGCCGGCGTCCGGGCGGCGTCGGCGTAGCGGTCGAGGACGAGCCGCTCCACGTCGGTGGAGAGGGCATCGAAGGCGGACATGACGCTCCCATCTCGGGGTGGACTTCCAGGAGTGGGAGCCCCGACGCGGGCGGGGGGTTCGCGCGGGAGGGGGCAGTCGTCCAGGCCAAAGCGGCGTCCGCGCGCGGGCGCAGCGGCGGACCGGCATACATTGTATAAGTCACGGCATGGCCACCAAGGACGTCATCATTCCGGTCCGCGTCACCAGGGCCGATCGGGACCTCCTGAAGCGCATGGCGCCGGGCGGGTCGGTGTCCGCCTGGCTTCGCGACCTGGCGATGGAGGCGGCCCGCAAGCGGCGGGCGGTCGTCGACCTGGCGCGGCTGCTCGACGCCACCCAGGCCGACGGAGACCTGACCGACGAGGAGGCGGCCGAGCTGGCCGCCGTGGCGAAGCGCGAGGTGCGGAGCCGCCGCCGGTGACCCGCGCCGTCCTCGACACGAACGTCGTGGTGAGCGGGATCCTGAACCGGGCCGGCGTTCCGGCGGCCGTCGTCAGGGCAGCAGGATCCCGCTACGAGCTGGTGTGGACGCCGGCCATCGCCGTGGAGTGCCGCCGCATCCTCGACCTGCCGCGCATCCAGAGGCGATTGAAGGGGCGCGAGGCGAATGCGCGCCAGGTGCTCGCCAGGCTGGCGACCATCGCCACCATGGTGCCGCCCGAGCTGCTGGGCGAGGTCCGCGTCGTCGAGGAAGACCCCGACGACGACGTGCTCTTCGCGACGGCGCTCGCCGCTGGCGCCAGGACCATCGTGAGCGGTGACAGGGCGGTGCTCGCCATCGGCGGCTTCGCGGGCGTCCTCGTGGTCAGCGCGTCCGAGTTCCTGGCGACGCTGGGCGAGAGCTGACCCAGGAGCCGGCGCCGGTCCTTCTCGAAGACCGCCTCCCGGTGGCGCCCGTACCCGGCCACCGGCAGCGGCTCGGCGGCTGCCCCACCTCGCGCCAGGGCGCGGCCCGACGTGTCGCCCCGGGCCGCTGGTCGTTCGCCGGCGCCTCGACGCGCTCCGTGGCGGGGCGGGCGCCAGCGCCGCCGGCGGCGCTCGACCGGCCTCCCTCGTCGGCGCCGCCCGGACGCGCGATCAGGGCACGCAGGCCGACTCGTTGCCCGTGGAGATGGTCCAGTTGGTCCAGCCGAGCTGGGTCGTGTTCCCCGAGCGCCCGAACAGCGCGACGTCGGGTCCGGTCGTGTTGCAGGCGCCCGTCTCGGTGGCGATGAGTGCGCCGTCGAGATAGACGTCGAAGCGACACGTCGACCTCACCCCCGCCACCTGCAGGTGATGCCAGGCGCCCGTCGGCGTCGCGATGCTCCTGGTGTCGCTGGCCGTGGCCGAGGAGCAGGACCCTGGAGGCGGATTGCCGAACCACTGGAACGACGGCGCCCCGGTGGGAGGCGCGAAGATCGCCGCGTCCACGCCACCCGTCAGCCACTGGGTGCCGCCAGTGCACGGGGTCGCCGTGTATGACTGGAAGATATCTAGATCCACTCGAGGGTCCCCCGCGGACGGCGGCGCGACGTAGAAGTCCGCCTCCACCGAGACGACATCGGCGGAGACACCCGGCGAGAGGTAGAGATAGTTCCAGTCCGACGTTTGCACCCAGGCGGACCGCCCACCGAGGCTCGTGACGCCCTGCCCGCCGATGGCGCCGTTGATGGCCGTCGAGCCGGCGGGTTGCACGTCGAGCGGATAGCTCGCGACGGTCGTCCAGACGCATGGCGGCGGGGTGCAGACGCCGGCCACGCAGGTCTGGCCGGTGGCGCAGGCCTGGCCGGCGCTCGTCCCGGTGCAATATCCGCTCGCCCCGCAGTGGGTCGCGCTCGTCGTGGGGTCGAGGCACGATCCCGAGCACTCCACCTGACCCGCCGGACAGAGCTGCTGGCAGGCCCCCTCGTAGCAGGCGGCGCTCGGTCCGCACGCGGCGCCGCCGCTGCATCCGGCGCCCACGCCGCAGAAGGTCGGATCGCTCGAGGGGGCGGCGCAGGTGCCGTTGCAGGCGACCTCGCCCGTCGGACAGCTGGCCGCGCACGCGCCGCCGGAGCAAACCTCGCCCGATGGGCAGGCGGTCCCGCAGGCGCCGCAGTTCAGGCGGTCGGTCGCGGTGTTGGCGCAGGTGCCGGAGCAGTCGGTCAGCCCCGTCTGACAGGAGAGCGCGCAGCCGCCGCCAGAGCAGACGTAGCCCGGGGGACAGACCTGGCCGGTCGTCGGCGGCGTGGCGGTCGAGGAGCAGCTCCCGGAGGCGCCGCAGTAGGACCGGTCGGCGAGCGGATCGACACAGGACCCGTTGCAGTTCACCAGCCCCGCCTGGCAGCTCACCGCGCACTTACCGGCGGAGCAGAGCTCGCCGGATGGGCAGGCGTTGCCGCAGGCGCCGCAGTTCAGGTTGTCGGTCGCGGTGCTGGCGCAGGTGCCGGAGCAGTCGGTCAGCCCCGCCTGGCAGCTCACCGCGCACTTACCGGCGGAGCAGAGCTCGCCGGATGGGCAGGCGTTGCCGCAGGCGCCGCAGTTCAGGTTGTCGGTCGCGGTGCTGGCGCAGGTGCCGGAGCAGTCGGTCAGCCCCGCCTGGCAGCTCACCGCGCACTTACCGGCGGAGCAGAGCTCGCCGGATGG
>JAJXSQ010000090.1 GCA_021784495.1 Myxococcales bacterium
CCTCGGACGCCCGCCGGGCCGGCCGCTCCGCCTCGCGCCCCTCCCCGGCCCGCCCGGGCCCGCCCCGGAGGTCGCCGCGGGAGATCCGCCGGAGCTCGCCGCGGCCCGCGCCGAGGTCGCGTCCGCGGAGGCGGAGGCGGAGGCGGTGCGCGCCGAGCGGCGCCCGCACCTCGATCTGGAGGCCGACGCCGGCTTCTGGGGACTCGGCTTCGCCACCATCCCCGGCTCGCAGCCCGGCTGGGCCTCGTCCCAGCTCGGCGCCTCGGCGGGCCTGAACCTCACCTGGCCCATCCTCGACGCCGGGCTCCACCGGGCGCGGCTCGCGCAGGCCGACCTGGAGCTCACGCGCTCGCGCGCCGCGCGCGAGCTCGAGGTGCGCCAGCTCGAGCTCGCCCGGGTGCGGTCCCGCGTCGACGAGGTCGGCTTCTCCGCCGAGATCGAGGCGCGCCGCGAGGCGGTCCAGGCGAGCGGCGACGCCCTGGTCGCCGAGGAGAGCCGCTACCGGGGCGGCCGCGCCACCGCCCTCGAGGTGCTCGACGCCTTCGCCTCCTGGCGCGACGCCCGGCTCGCGCTCCTCCAGGCGGTCCTCGCCCTCCGGGTCGCCGAGGCGGCCCGCATCCGCTGGAGCACGCCATGACCGATCGATCTCCGCGACGGCGCCCGCTCCGGCCGGCCCCTCCCTGGCGCGCGCGCCGGATCCCCGGCGCCGCCCTCACCCTCCTCCTCGCGGCCTGCGCCCGCCCGGGCGGCGACGCCGCCCCCGCGGCCCCCCCGGCCGCGCTCGCCGCCCCGGTCCGGATCGCGCCCGTCTCCCGCGCGACCCTCCGGCGGACCGTCACGGCGCCGGGGCGGACGCAGGCCCAGCGCGAGCAGCGGATCCGCGCCCCCTTCGACGGCCAGCTGGTCCGGCTCGCGGTCACCGACGGCGATCGGGTCGAGGCCGGCGCCGTCGTCGGCGAGATCGTCGCCCAGGACAGCGCCGCGGCGCTCGAGGGCGCCCGGGCCCTGGCCGCCGCCGCGCGCTCCCCCCCCGAGCGCGACGAGGCCGAGCGCGCCCTGGCCGTCACCCGGGCGCAGGTGGTCCGGCGCGCCCTGGTCGCGCCCGCCGCGGGCGTGGTGTCGTCCCACCGGGCGGTGGCCGGGGACCTGGTCTCGGCCCACGACGAGCTGCTGACCATCGCCGAGCAGGGGTCGATCGAGTTCCTGGCGGACGTCCCGCAGGAGGCCCTGCCGCTGCTCCGCCCCGGCGCTGCGGCCGAGGTGGCGCTCGCCGGGCCGGCCGGCGCCCTCGCCGGGGCGGTGCGCGCCATCCTCCCCGGCCCGGGCGGGCTCACCGCCCCGGTCCGGATCCGGCTCCTCCGGCCGCCCCCGGCGCTCGCCTCCGGCCTCTTCGGGCTCGCCCACCTGACCCTGGGCGAGCGGCGGGACGCCGTCGCCGTGCCGGCGGCCGCGGTGCTCCGCGACGACCTCACCGGCGAGGCGAGGATCGCCCTGGCGGTGGGCGGCGCCGCGCGGTGGACCGCGGTCCGGACCGGCCTCGCCGACGCCGGGCTGGTCGAGATCCTCTCGCCGGCGCTCGCCCCCGGGGCCGCGGTGATCGTGGAGGGACAGGTCGGGCTGCCGGACGGCGCCCCGGTGAAGGCGGCGCCGTGAGGCTGCTGGACGCCACCCGGCGCCGCGCGCCGGCGGTGGGGGTCCTGGCGGGGCTCCTCGCCCTGGCCGGCGCCTGGGGGCTCTCCCGCCTCCCGTCGTCGATCTTCCCCTCGGTCACCTTCCCCATCGTGAAGGTGATCGCCGAGGTGGGCGAGGAGCCGGCGGCGCAGGTGATGCCGGCGGTGACCCGACCGCTGGAGGAGGCGATCCTCCGGGTGCCCGGCGTCGAGCGGGTCCGCTCGATCACCTCGCGCGGGTCGGCCGAGCTCTCCGCGAGCTTCCGCTGGGGCACCGACATGCGGGTGGCCCTCCAGCGGGTCGAGGCGGAGGCGCAGCGGCTGGCGCCGGACCTGCCGGCGAGGACCCGGCTCGACGTCGAGTGGATGAACCCGGCGACCTTCCCCATCCTCGGCTACGCGCTCACCTCCCCCACGATCTCCGAGGCGGCGCTCCTCGCCCACGCGGAGTACGTCCTCAAGCCGGCGCTCCTCCGCGTCCCGGGCATCGCCCAGGTGCAGATCCAGGGGGGCCGCCGGCGCGAGTTCCAGGTCCGCCTCGACCCGGCGCGCCTCCTCGGGCGGGGGCTCGCCCCCGCCGACGTGGTGGAGGCGTTCCGGCGGAGCGGCGAGGTGCTCTCCGCCGGGCTGGTCGAGGCGAACCACGAGCTCTACCTGGCGCTCGTCGGCGCCCGGATCCACGACGTCGCCGGCGTGGCCGCGCTCGCGGTGGCGACCCCGTCCGGCCCCCCGGTGCGCCTCGGCGACCTGGGCGCGGTCGCGATCGCCGACCAGGTCTCCTACGTCCGGACCAGCGCCGACGGCCGGCCGGCGGTGCTGGTGAACGTCGTCCGCCAGCCGGCCGGCGACACCGTCGGCATCGCCCGGGCCGTCGAGCGGCTCCTGCGCGACGAGCCCGCGCTGGTGCCGGCCGGGGCGCGCTGGAGCTGCTTCTACGACCAGGCCCGCTTCGTCGCCGACTCGATCGGCGGGCTGCGGGACGCCATCCTCGTCGGCGTGGCGCTGGCCGGGCTGGTGCTCCTCGCGTTCCTGCGCCGGCCGCGCGCCGCGCTCGTCGCGGTGCTCGCCATCCCGCTGACCGTGGCCATCGCCGGGATCGGCCTGGTCGCCGCCGGGCAGACCGTCAACCTCATGACCATGGCCGGGATCGCCGCCTCCCTCGGGCTGGTGGCCGACGACGCCATCGTGGTGGTGGAGGGGATCCACCGCGCGGCCGAGGACGGGGCGCCGGACCCGGCGGCGGCGGCGCTCGCCGAGCTCTGGCCGGCGATGGTCGGGTCGAGCCTCGCGACCATCGCGGTCTTCGTCCCGTTCGCCCTCCTCCCCGGCGTGGTCGGGGCCTTCTTCCAGCCGCTCGCCCTCACCGTCGCGCTGGCGCTCGCCGTCTCGCTCGCGGTCTCGCTCCTCCTCGTCCCCCTCGCCGCCGGCGGGGCCCCGGCGGCGCGGCCCGCGCCCTCCGGCCGCCTCCCGCTCCCGGCCCGCGGGTCGGCGCGGATCGCCGCCGGGCTCCGGCGGCGCCCCTGGGTGGCGGCCGCGCTCCTCGCGCTCCTCGCCGGCGCGGCGCTCTGGTTCCGCGCCCGGCTGGGGAGCGACTTCCTCCCGGCGATGGACGAGGGGACGATCGTCATCGACTACTGGTCGCCGCCGGGGACCTCGCTCACCGACACCGACGGCATCCTCCGGGCCGTGGAGCGCGAGCTCCAGGCGCTCCCCGACGTGCGCGCCTACTCGCGCCGGACCGGCACCCAGCTCGGCTTCTTCGTCACCGAGCCGAACCGGGGCGACTACCTCGTCGACCTGAAGCCGCGCGCGGCCCGGCGCCCGGTCGACGAGATCGTCGACGACCTCCGCGCCCGGATCGCCGCGGTCGCCCCGGCGCTCCACGTCGACTTCGGGCAGCTCATCGAGGACGGGATCGGCGACCTGACCGGGGGCGCGCCCCAGCCGATCGACCTGAAGCTCTTCGGGACCGACCCGGCCCTCCTCGCGGCGCGGGCGCGCCAGGTCGCGGCGGTCGCCGCCGGGGTCCGCGGGGTGGAGGACGTCTTCGACGGCGTGGTGATCGCCGGCCCGTCGCTGGAGATCCGGCCCGACCGGCTGGCGGCGGCGCGGGCGGGGGTGCCGCTCGACGCGCTCCACGCCGCGGTGGAGCCCTGGCTGCTCGGGACCGTGGCCGGCCAGGTGCGCGTGGGCGACCAACTGCTCGATCTCCGGGTCCTGGCGCCGCGGACCGGCCCGCTCGAGGAGGTCCCGATCCGGACCGCCAGCGGCGCGATCCTGCCGCTCTCGGCGCTCGCCTCGATCTCGGCTCGCCCCCCCGAGGCGGAGATCGACCGGGAGAACCTGGCGACCTACGTGGGCGTCACCGCCCGCCTCTCCGGGCGCGATCTCGGCGGCGCGGTCGCCGAGATCCGCCAGCGGCTCGAGGCGGCGCGCCTCCTGGGCCCCGGGATCACCCTCCGGATGGGCGGGCAGTTCGAGCAGCAGCAGGCCTCCTTCCGGGCGCTGTCGCTGGTGCTGCTCGGCGGCCTCGGCCTGATCGGGCTCGTGGTCCTCTTCACCGTGGGCGGCTGGCGCGCCGCGGCCGGCACGATCCTGGTGGCGCTCGCCGCGCTCGCCGGCAGCCTGGGGGCGCTCCTCGCGACCGGCCGATCGCTCGACGTCTCGAGCTACGTCGGCGCGATCATGATGACCGGGATCGCCGCCGAGAACGCGATCTTCGTCCTCCACGAGGAGCGGCGGGCGCGGGCGCGCGGGCGCCGGGGCGAGGCGGCCTGGGCGGAGGCGACGGCGCGGCGGCTCCGCCCCGTGGCGATGACCGTCCTCGCCGGCTCGCTCGCCCTCGCCCCGCTGGCGCTCGCCCTGGGGCAGGGCGCCCAGCTCATGCAGCCGCTCGCCATCGCGGTGATCGGCGGGTTCGCGCTCTCCGGGCCGCTCGTCCTCTGGGTGCTCCCGGCGATCGCCGGCCGGCGGGAGGCCGCCGACCCGCAGCCCTGAGCGGTCGCCGGGCCCGCCGGCGCCCGGGCTACAGCTTGCCGGAGACCCCGGCGAGCGGCGTCACGCCGATGGTCCGCCTCGGGTTCCAGAAGTAGGGGACCTCCACGGCCACGACCGCATTGATCCCCTTGGTGATCGGGATCCCCCAGCCGAGCACGCCCTGGACCCCGTAGGCCTCCTGGTTCACCCCGTCCTTGCGCAGGAGGATCGTCGGGACCACGCTGGCGGTGAGCGGGCCCCAGAAGTTGTAGTTGATCTGCGGGAGGAGGCCGAAGATCTGGAAGGAGCTCGGGTAGGGCTTCCTCGGCTGGACGATCGTCTCCGTGAACTGGAAGTTGAGGCCGAGGCGGAGCCGGTCGGTGACGAAGACCCCGGCGCCGACGAACTGCGACAGGCCGAAGGTGTCCGAGATGGTGGTGTCGTGCGCCGGCTTCCCGTCCTGGGCGAAGAGGTGGGTCGCGAGGTTGGTGCCGAGCATGAACGTCCCCGTCACGTCCCCCTGCTCGGCGGCCTCCGCGCCGCGCGGGAGCGCGACCAGCCCGAGGAGGGCGAGCGCGCCGGCGGCGACCCTCCCCACCCGCCGCGCCTGACCTGCCCCCCGCCGGGACCCGGCAACCACAGCCGATCTCTCCATCGCATCCTCCGCGCTTGCCGGGGTTCCGCCGCCCGGCCGGCCCGATCCGGGCGGCCGATCCGCCCGACGAGTTCCACGAGCGGATTGATACCTCGCGCCACGCGCCGGTTGCAATAGGTAACATTAGGAATCTTTAGTGCCTTCAAAGGGACCAGCAAGATGCACGGTCTTCGAGCAATCAGCTCGAGACCGGCGACAGGGAGGAAGGGGCGCGGTGGAGGTGCGGCTCAGCGCCGCCAGCCCTGCAGGACGACGAAGCGCCGGAAGTCCGACTCGAAGGCCGGATCGCCGATGCCGATCGCCTCGGTGAACGCACGGTCGTAGGTCGCGCCGGCGCGCATGCGCGCGAGGAGGTCCAGGACGCGCGCCTCGCCGTACCGGTCGAGCAGGAAGCGGAACGCCCGGTGGGCCGCGGCGTACACCAGCTCGGAGCGGTCCTGGTAGAGCGGCTCGGGGTCGGCGAGCGGATCGCCGTCGTCGCCGAGGCCGCGCGCGACCCGCGACAGCTCCTCCCCCAGCGGCTCTCCATCCCCCGCGCCGGAGGCCTCCTGCGCGTAGAAACGGAAGAGGTCGGCGACCGTGCCGCGGTGCCGCCCTTGCCCGGCGGTGACGCTCGCCATCCCCTCCCTGAACCAGAGCGGGATCCCCTTGTAGGACCAGGTCCACTCGGTCGCGGCGCGCTGGTACATCACGCAGTGGGTCAGCTCGTGGGCGAGCAGCTCGGTCACCTGCTCGTCGCTCGCCCCGATCAGCCCCCAGCTCGAGGGCGACTGCAGGTCGATGGTGGCGTACCGGGCCCAGGCGCGGAGCCACGGGTACCCGCGCCGCCGCACCGCCGCCTCGAGCTCGGCATGCCCCGGGTGGATGGTGATGACCACCGGCTGGTCGAGGGGGCCCCACCGCTCCGCGAGCGGCAGCGCCGCGCGCACCGCCCGCGCCACCTGCGCCGCCGCACGCTCGTCGCCCGGCTGGTGGACGATCCGGAGGAGGGACGTCCCGATCTGGACCTTCTCGATCGGCCCCGGCGCGAGCGCCGGCGGCGGGGCCCTCCGGACGCAGCCCGCGGCGAGGGTGAGCGCGAGGAGGGGAGCGGCGAGGCGCACGCGGCAGTCCTACCCGCCCGGGTCGCCACCGGCAAGCCCCTGCAGCTCGCGGGGGAGCCCCGCGAGCTCGAGCAGGAGGGGCGCCACCCCGGTGAGATCGCGGAGCTCGGCGACCCGCCCGGCCGCCGATCCGAAGCCGAGGAGCGGGACCGGCGCGAGCGTGTGGTTCCGGTGCGACAGGTCCTCGACGTTGCCGTGGTCGCTGGTCACCAGGAGGGCGTCGCCAGCCGCGAGCCCGGCGACGAGCGCCCGCAGGAACCGGTCGAGCCGCTCGAGGGCCTCCAGCGCGAGCTCCATCGACCGCGCGTGCCCCGCCTCGTCGGTCAGGTAGAACTCGAAGGCGGCCAGATCGACCCCCCGGGCGAGCGCGAGGAGCACCCCGGCCGCCTCCTCCGGCGTGCGCCGCGGCAGCGCGATCCCGAGCGCGGCGGCCCGATCGGCGGTCAGATCGTGGGTGAGCGCCGCGCCCTCGCGGGCGTCGGCGAAGGTCCGGAAGCGCCCCCCTCCGGCCGCGAAGGCGACGGTGGTGGCCGACGCCCGGGGCCGGCGGCGGAGCGCGAGCTCCGGCTCCCCCTCGACCTCGATCCCGAGGCCGCGGAGGTGCGCCACCGGGTAGGCGTTGGCGAAGGCCGCCCGAAGGCCGCCCGCCGCGAGCCGGCGGAAGATCGACCGCCGCTCGAGGAGTTCGCGGAGCGTCCGATCGGGGAAGCCGAGGAGGTGGCGACCGAGGAGCGCCGGCGCGTTCTCTCCGGTGAGGAGGGTCGCCTGGCCGGTGGCCGACTGGGGGCGGCCGGGGACGCCGAGCCGGGCATCGAGGAGCGCCGCGCCGCCGCCGCCGGGCAGCGCCGCCCCGGAGCCGTCGGCGAACCGGGAGAGGAGGAACTCCCCGCGGGCGAGCGGGTTCGAGGCGGCGTCGGCCGCGCCCGCCCCCACGCCGTCCACGAACACGAAGATGACCGCCACGCCCCGATGATAACGGCGCCCCGCCCGGGCGGCCGCGCCCCCCCGCGCCGGCGCTAGACTCGACGGAGACCCGCGCCGGCGGGAGCGGACCGACGACCATGCCGCGCCTCCCCGATCCCCGCTTCGCCCCCGACTGCACCCTCCAGGTCGACGGGGCCGCCCTCCCCGCGCGAGCCGGCGAGCCGGTCGCCATCGCCCTCCTGGCCGCGGGGCGCCCGCTGCTCGGCCGCAGCCACCTCTACCACCGGCCGCGCGGGCCGTTCTGTCTCTCGGGGAGCTGCCAGGGGTGCCTGGTCCGGGTCGACGGGCTGCCGGGGATCCGCGCCTGCCGGACCCCGTGCCGCGCGGGGCTGGAGGTGGAGACCCAGCACGCCTGGCCGAGCGCCGCGCACGATCTCCTCGGCGCGATCGACCACGCCGCGCCGCGCGGCGTCGACCTCCACCACCTCGGCACCTCGAGCCGGATCGCCGACCGGTGGGTCGTCTCGGTCGCGCGCCGCCTCGCCGGCCAGGGCCGCTTCCCGGGGCGGATCCCGGCGCCGCCCCCGCCTCCGGCCGGCGAGGAGCGGTTCGACGCGCTCGTCGTCGGCGCCGGGCCGGCGGGGCTCGGGGCGGCCGA